>JANXCK010000203.1 GCA_025060055.1 Fimbriimonadales bacterium
TGGCAGGTGTCATCACACGCCAGCGTGAGTACGCCCAGCAGCTGGAGCAGTCGCGCACGGAGATCGAGACCGCCTACCAGCAAGTGCGTGCCATTCTCGAAAACGCGCCCACAGTGGCTATGCAGATGTACGATGAGCAGGGACGCATCCTGTTTTGGAACCGCGCCTCCGAGCGATTCTACGGCTACACCGCGCAGGCAGCTGAGGGCAAAACACTCGACCAGCTTATTTTCACGCCCGAAGAGCAGCAGAAGTTTCTTACACTGCTCGACGAGGTTGCACGCACGGGGCAGCCTGCACCGCTCAAGGAGTGGGTTGTTCGCGACGCCGACGGACACGAGCGCGTCATCCTCTCGTCCCTGTTTCCGATTCAGTTTGGCGACACGACACGCTTCATCTGCGCTGATATTGACATCACCGAGCGTAAATTGCTAGAGCAACGGCTGTTCCACGCGGAGAAGATGGAAAGCATCGGGCGACTGGCAGGTGGCGTAGCCCATGACTTTAACAACTTGCTCACTGCCATTCTGGGCTTTGCAGAGCTAGCACAAGCCCGACTCCCCACTGATCACCCCGCGCAGAGTGACCTGCGGCACATCGTGGTAGCCAGCGAGCGCGCGGCGAACCTTGTGCGCCAGCTGCTCGGCTTCGCCCGCAAACAGCTTGCCAACCCCCGCCCGATAGTGATGAACGAGGTCGTTGCGAACCTTGTGCCCCTGCTAGAGCGCACCTTGGGCGAAGACATTCAAATTAGTCTCCACCTGATACCACAAGACACTACGGTACTGATAGACCCCACGCAACTGGAGCAGATTCTGGTGAACCTTGCGGTCAACGCCCGCGACGCGATGCGCAAAAAAGGTGGAGGCACACTCACGATTGCAACTGAACGCTGCGCATTCAGGAATCCCAACCAGTTGCCGCCCCTGCCCGAAGGTGAGGTGCTCCCGTCTGGCGACTACATCTGCCTGCGTGTGCAGGATACAGGTGAAGGAATCCCCGAATCCCTGCGTGCACGGATTTTTGATCCGTTTTTCAGCACCAAAGGCGTGGGCAATACGGGGCTGGGATTGGCAACCGTATACGGCATCGTGCGCCAGAATAAAGGATTCATCATCGTAGAAAGTGAGGTCGGCGTCGGGACGACTTTTCATGTATGCTTTCCTGCGCTTGCAGAGAATGAGCCTCTCAGAGACTAATCCAGTGGGGGCTTCAGATGACGCGAGTCGTCAGCGGGACGCTGGCGCTATACAGGTGCATCCGTAGCGTCGGCGTCGCGCCGACGGCAGTGGCTTGGGCATCTTGCCCAAGTCTGTGTGGCTTGAACCGTCGTGTCTAATACCAATCGGGGTTTTAAACGACACAATATTCTGGACGGCTGAAGCCGCTCCTGTGCAAACCCAGCCGACCTCCGTCGGCTTGCAAGCCCGCGTCGGCGGGCTTGGTTTGCATCGGAACGGCTTTAGCCGTGTTTCACTTGACACACTGATTGGTATAATCCTGCTCAGTACCACACAAGTCGTGCGTAGGAACTGAGTATCGTCTCACTCGAAACCCCAATCGGTATTACTTCCCCTACACGCTCTAAGTCGTGGGACACCGATGCGCCTCCAGAAAGTGGTCGTGCCCCACGTAGTAATGCACGGAGCGTTCAGCGGGCTTGAACCACACAATCCCTTTGGGCATCACGCGGAAAAATGGCTCCACAATCCGATGAGCAGTCTCTAAGTCGATCAAGCCGCCGTCGGCACGCGCTACGCTGCAGTGAAGCAAGTCGTCTTCGCCCTCGAACTGAATCACATAGCCGTCCAGTTCGGCACGGTAGCGCTCGGCAGCGTCCAGGCGAATCGGTAGCCCTGCTTGAATATCGTCCAGCAGGGCGTTCAGCACACGCTGAATTGGCTCTGGCATGAGTCTATTTCGGATTCTCATTCAGTGGGCGCGTCTGCAGATTCGCTCGCCGATGGAGTGGGCTGTGTCGAACCGCTCTCAGCAACCCCTACAATCTGCTTGACGCGCAGCACAGTGATTCGCTGCCGATGTCCCCAGCGCTTGCGCTCGTTCTTCTTGGGTTTGTATTTGAATCCGATAATCTTGGGCGCTTTGGTCTGCTTGACCACTTCGGCGATGACCTTCACGCCTTCCACATACGGTGCGCCGACTTTCAGCCCGTTCTCGGTGCGCACCATCAGCACTTCGTTAATTTCCACCGCCGCGCCTTGCTCGGCGTCGATTTTCTCCACACTCAGCACGGTGTTCGGCTCTACACGATACTGCTTACCACCAGTCTGAATAATCGCATACATCGGTATCCGCCTCCGACTCAGGCGCGTATTATACCTGATGCTACGGGTTCAGCCCCAGCTCGCCCGCGATTGCCTGTAACGCTTTCACGACATGCTCTACATGTGTGTCGAAAGGGATGCCCAGCTCTTCCGCGCCTTGTAGTAGGTCGTCGCGGTTCACGCCGCGCGCGAAACTTTTTTCCTTCATGCGCTTGCGCACCGATTCGGGCGTAACCGCGCTTAGCGTGCGCCCTTTCACCAGCGCAACCGCAATCACGAAACCCGATAGCTCGTCGCAGGCGAAGATGGCTTTTTCCAGCAGGCTCTGGCGGGGGATACCTGTATGGTTCGCATGCGCACCCACAGCACGCACAATCACCTCAGGCACACCGCGCTGCCGAAGGATCTCCATTCCCCGAAAGGGATGCTCCTCCAGCGAGGGGTATCGCTCGTAATCAAAATCGTGCAACAGCCCGACGACGCCCCAAAGCTCCTCATCTTCGCCCAGCAGGCGGGCGTAGTAGCGCATACACGCCTCCACTGCCAGCGCGTGCTTGCGCAGGTTCTCCGACTGCGTATACTCACACAGGAGCTTCCAAGCTGCCTCGCGCGTCATACCTAAGAGCATACCATGAGGGGCAAAGCCGCTCGGCACAGGTATACTACCCTCA
>JANXCK010000150.1 GCA_025060055.1 Fimbriimonadales bacterium
CGACACGCTGCTGCATCTGAATGTGATACACACCAACCCTATCGTGGGCGAGACGCTGCTGGCGTTGCGCGTGTATCACCCCACGCTCGCGATTGGCATCGCGCTGTACATGATTGTGGTGCTGACCCGCTTGATGTTAGATCGTCCCTCGCCCACTGCGTATCGGCTTGGCGTTGGCTTCAATCTGCTGTATGTGGCGCAACTGGGGCTGGGCTTCCTGAATGTGTGGCTCAAAGCCCCTATCTGGATGCAGCTGGTGCACCTGTTGGTGACCGACATCTTGTGGGTTATGCTGGTGGTGTTCAGCGCGACGGTGCTTGCCACGCGCCCGCAAGAGAAGCTCTCCGCAGCCCCGTCTACTGCGCCTACGCCAAAGTGAATGCAGTCCCTCAGCCCCGATGGAGCATCTCGTCGAGCCGTTTTAGAGTCCGCACTGCCTCGTTGGGGGTGAGGTCGGGTCTTTGCAGGGCGTAGTGCGCTTCGGCAAGCGCGGCGCGCAGGGCAGAGTCGGCAGGCAGCGACTGGATGAGTTGGAGCAGCGTCGCGCCCGCAGGCAGCCCGAACCGCTGGCAGAGCCGACGCCGAATGTCGTCCATCACAGCCTCCAGAGCGGGCTGCGCGGCTTGGGCACGCTCGTACACACCCGCTAACGCATCGACATACTCGCCGAATGCGGGGGCAGGGGGCAGGGTGGGGCAGGGCAGACCGAACCGCTTGCCCACCGAATACATCACTACAGCGGTAAGCACGAGCAAGTGCGCAAACGCAACACGCACCCCTGTCGGCGCGACACCCCAGAAGCCGCGCGGCGTGTACTCGCGCAGTAAATCGCCCTGACCTGCATCGTCGAAGTAGACCACGCCTCCTTGCGGAAGCATCTTACGCACCACTGCCAAAATAAACGCACCATTATCTGCTTCGCAAAGACATTCGTTGGTGAGCCAGTACCAGTCGGTGCATTCGAACACGATGCCGTCGCCGTAGTGCCAGAGCGCGCCCTCGATCGCACCGCCTGCGTGCAGCAGTGGCGTCCAGCGTTGCTCGCGAGGCGAGAGGCTCACACGCTGGTCACGCAGGCGCACCACCCGTATCCCCTCGAGCCACGGGGCAGGGAGCGCAGGCTGGGTGTCTATAGACCACTCGATGGGTATCTGGAACATCGGCAAGCGCTGGAATGCGTTTTCTCGCAGCGGTTCGGGCAGGCGCGGGTCACTGCTGAACAGCAGCAGGCGTCCGCCGCGATTGAGCCACGCCTCTAACGCCTCCGCGTCTTCTGCTTTCCATTCGCCAAGTTCCGTATCGGCAAAGAGGGGTAGGGGAAAGATGACAAGCATCGCGGCGTCGTGGGGCAGGTGGCGGTAGGTGCGCTTGAGCGAGCGCACGGTGTAGCCGTTGCGCTCCAATAGGCGGGCGAAGCCTTTGACGCCGTGCCGATGCCGACTGTAGCTGAGTGGGCGCGGGGCGAAGCGCGGGTCATATGCCTCCTGCGCCAACTGGCGCATATACAACACCAGCCACGCCACGATGCCAATCATTACAATCAGCGCCCAGCGCTCACGCAGAAACGCCATAAGTGCGCAGCCTCCCGTGCAAAGTCTCGAACGCTGCCTCGAACTGGCGATAGTGGCTTTCGTCGGGCGCCACACCGCCGTACCAGACGGTATCGAACTGGACGGTGAGCGGACGCAGTAGCTGGTACGCCTCCTCGCGCACGGCTGCATCGGACGGAGGGGCAGGGGAGAAGGCGGGGCGGGGCAGGGGCAGGGGACGGCGCAGACGCTGCAGATGCTCCCAGTTGGTGAGTGCAGGATCGTAATCAAGCAGGTGCGCTTCGTGGAGCAAGCGCAGCAACCCCAAGTAGCACGCCCGCAGGGCGAGTCGCCAGTGCTGTTGGCTGGCAAGTTCGCGTGCTAAGGCATGCCACTCCGACGCGCTCATTGCGCGGGCGTCCTGAAAGGCGTTCTGAAGGGCAGGGAGGGCGGTTCGCGTGCGCCGCTGGAACCGCACATGCCCCAGCAAGTAGGCGACCGCTAAGCCAATCGTCAGCGCGAGCAGCACAATCACCAGCCACTGCAGGAACGGTTGTATCCCCCCGACAGGCACGCCACCTAAGCCGCCCAGCATACGGTTGAGCCAGCGGACAAAGCCCTCCAGCGCGTTCAAAAACGCCTCGCCCAGTCGCTCCGAGAGGCTTTTGGGCGGAATCTGCATGTCTGGCTCCGCAAAAATCGTCTCCAGCTGCGCTTTGACCGCGTCGGGCGCGGGCAGGGGGGCAGGGGGGTCGCTCAGGGTTTCGAGATACGCCTGTACGCTGGCACGCGCCCGCGCCAGCGTCTCGCGATCGCCGCTGGCTTCTGCCTGCGTGATGAGCTCCTTGAGCGGTTCGCGCGCTTCTGCAGGCAGAGTCGCGAGCGCACGCTGAGCGCGTTGCAGCAAAACTTTTCGTGCCACAGGACGCGCACGCTCCGCCTGCTGCAGCGCGTCCCGCGCTTGCTCAAGGGCATCACGCAGCTCGATTCCCCAAACGGGGACAAAGAGCAGCGAAGCCAAGGCGCAGGCAAGCCAGTTAGCGCTCCGCCTGACGCAACACCTCATAAATGTCCAGCCCCTCACGACGATAGCGCAAATCGAAATAGAACAAGATACTCGTTAGGTACATCGCGGGCATCACCAACATGTAGCTGATGTATGAAACCGCCTCATATGCCTGACCGAGCGGGATGAGCCAGCGGGATCGCAACTCCTCGAAGCTGGTGTATATAGTAAGCAAAGCAGCGGCAATTGCTAAGATTATGAGCAGCAAGATACCGACTGCCAGCGTGAAAACCGCTTGGATTCCCCAAAACGCCAGTAGGCTCAGCACTGCGTGCCGCAAGTTCGGACGGATGAGATCGAACGCGCGCGAGAACGCCGTAATCGCGTCGGTGTTTTCCAGCACCACAATCTGTGGCAGAATCAGAAACCACACGCAGCCTAATGCCAGAAGCACCAGCGCGACAATCGAGACAACCACACCCAGCGAAGTGGCGAGGATCAAGCCCGTCACGCCAGGTGCGAGTGCCGCCGCGCCTGCTGCCACAGCGATGAAAGCCAAAAACCATCCAATCCCCACTGTGATGATAACGCCACCAATTGGTATCGACGCCAGCAGCTGATTGCCCACCAGTCGCCAGAAGCGGGGCTTGAGACGCGCCCACAGAGAGCGCAAGGTAATCGGCTCACCCACTGCCAACATCCGAAATGCAAGCGTCGTGAACCCCGCATGAATCATTGGCGCAATCAGCAAATACGGCAGAAGCCCAAAATTCACCAGCACATCCAAGAGCGTGTAAACAAACGGGTTATTCACTGCAGTCGTGTAGTACACAGCAGGCAGCAGCAGCAGGATCGAGACGATTGTCGGGATGAGATAGACCCACAGGGAAATGTAAAACAGCGGTCGGAAGTTCTCGCGGTAGTAGCTGACGGCATCGTCCATCAGTTCAAAGGGTGTGGCAGGGCGTGCTAATGTGCGGAACCGCGACTGCACTACCGCCGTTCCTAAGGTTGCCACACGCCAGTCGCCCGTGCGGGTATAGGTCTCCATCGCTCGCTCAGCTGCGCAGCCCCTTCTCGTGTAGCCAGTGGTAGACCCACTCGCGCTGCGCAGAGGGCAGGGGAGCGGGGCACTCCGAACTGTAATCAATCAGTTGATGATACTGTCCCTCTGCGTATGCCTCGTCCAACACTGCCTGCAAGTGTACCCGAATATCGGGGTCGGGGGCGAGAAGGGGAATGCTTATCTGCGGCAATGGTTGCGCCAAATCAATAAACCACACATCCGCCTCTGCGCCGCCCCAGCCCGCGCGATGGAGGCAAATCAGGTAGTCCCATGTGTCGCGCACTCGCCGCAACGCTTCCAAAGGTGGGAACACCGTGTGTACCCCCTCATGGAGCAGGTCAATCTCCACAAGGTGCGTTGTGCTGCGCAGCAGGTCGCGCTGCTTCTGTAAGTAGAGCCGACGCCCCTCCGAGTTGGGCGTCTTGTTCGTGGGACTGAGGATTTCGATGACAGTCACCAGCCGTCGGTTCTTGGTGCGCAGCGAATGGATTTCTATGAACGGTTCCCGCACAGGCTCAGCAAGAATCTGGATATGCACGGGCGCGTCGGCAACGGTAGCTGCGCTACTTGCTTCCGCTGAACGCGCAGGTTCCCGCCTCGCTACCCCCACAGCAACATCGGGCAGGTAGTGCTTGCGCGTGTCGGTGGTCTCCACATACACACGCTCTTGGATCAGCGCAACATAACCCTCAGGGAGAGCGCGGTTAATCTGGCGGCGGAGCATGCCAACAAGCGTGTGGTGTATATCCCCCCACAGCGTTGGGTCCTCCAGATAAGGGTTCATACCCGGAAACGGGTTTTGCGCTGCCACGCGGGAATTATACCAACAGGCTACTCTGCTCGCGCTCGGCATTGCCCCGACAGCTTCGCCACTTGCTCTTCCAGAAATTCCAGTTGCGCTTCCGTGCTGGGCAGGCTCAGGATGCGCTCGGCGGGAATCGGCTCCCCAAAGCGCACGGTAATCACACAAAAGGCAGGGCGCGGCACCAGCTTGCCATAAGGCAAGACTTTATCCGTGCCGATTAGCCCCACGGGCACAACGGGCACGCGCGTCTGGCGCAGAATCAGCAAGATTCCGGGCAGAAACGGCTGCAAATCGCGCGATTCAGAGAGTTCACCCTCTGGGAAAATCGCCAGCGCCTCGCCGCGCTGCACAGTCTCAATCGCGAGTTTCAGCCCAACACGGTCGGGTGCGCGCTGTTTGATGGGAACCGTCTTTGCCAGACGCGCGATCGCGCCAATGACGGGGATACTTGGAATGTCAGCGCGTCCCACAAAGCACACATGGCGCGGCGCAGCGTACCACAGCACGGGCGGATCGGCTAGCGAAAGATGGTTGACGACCATAATAAGCCCGCCACGGCGTGGCACGGAATGACGCCCCTCGATACGCAGCCACATAAACAGCGGGAACCGAAAAGTTATCGCAAAAAACAGCTTGAAAAAGACATACGCGAGGTCAAAGAGGATTCGGTTCCACAGGGCGCGCATAGAGTCTGATAAGGCGCATTATGTTAACTATAGTCCTCTGGCTGACCTTCCGCCTCCAACACCGACTCCGACATGTAGATCGGAGCGCGGAAGCGCAGCGCGAGCGCAATCGCGTCGCTGGGGCGCGAGTCGACCTCGATTTCCTCGTCGCCGTGCAGTAGGTAGATTTTGGCGTAAAAAGTGCCTTGCCACAGGTCGTCAATCAGCACGCGGTCGATGCTCACGCCCAGGCGCGTCAGGATGTTGCGCATCAGGTCGTGCGTCATTGGGCGTGGCGGCGTGTCGTCGTTGAGCGCGGTCACAATCGCGTGTGCCTCGAACGGACCGATGACGATGGGCACGGTGCGTCCGTAGTTGTCGCGCAGTTGCACCAGCAGCGCGCGGGGTTGCCCGTACTCGATGCGTTCATAGACGCCCGTGACGCGCACTTCCAGTTCGCGCCCCTTGTCGAAACGCGCTGCGCGCTCTTCCAATTCGCTGGTCGCCTCGCCCCCGAACAATCGTTTCAGCTGCGCTTCGATCTCCTCGATGTCCTCGTCTTCCTCCAGCAAGCCCTCTGTGGGTTCATCTTCTTCGAGGTCATCGAAGAGGTCTTCGAGCTCGTCGTCGGGGTCATCGTCGTAGCGTCGTTTGCGTTCGTCGTCGCGCATAGTGGCGCCTCCTTAGCTTGCGCGAGTGCGCGCTACTACTTCCATCAGGAACTCGCGGTTCGATTTCGTGCGTTGCAGCAAGCGGATGAGCTGCTCCGCTGCTTCCACGAGGTCTTCTTGGTTTGCCAACAGGCGTCGCAGCTGCCAAATCGCCATCAACTCCTCTTTGTTATACAGCAGCTCTTCGTGGCGAGTTCCAGAGCGTTTCACATCGATGGCGGGAAAGATGCGTCTTTCTGCCAAGTCGCGCGACAGCACCAGTTCCATGTTGCCTGTGCCTTTGAACTCCTCGAAAATCACCTCGTCCATGCGCGAGCCCGTGTCGATGAGGCAGGTCGCAACAACGGTCAGGCTGCCGCCCTCTTCGATGTTGCGTGCCGCGCCGAAGAACCGCTTGGGACGATACAGCGCTGCGGGGTCTAAACCGCCCGATAGCGTGCGCCCGCTCGGACTGGTGGTTAGGTTCGAGGCGCGTCCGAAGCGCGTGAGGCTGTCCAGCAGCACCACCACATCCTTCCCCTGCTCCACCAGTCGCTTCGCGCGTTCCAGCACCAAGTCTGCCACGCGCATGTGGTTCTCTGGTGGCTCATCGAAGGTGGAGCTAATCACCTGCCCTTTGACCGAGCGTCGCATGTCGGTGACCTCTTCGGGGCGCTCGTCAACCAGCAGCACCAGCAGTATGACTTCGGGGTGGTTGGTCGTGATACTGTTAGCAATATTTTTGAGCAACGTGGTCTTCCCCGCCTTCGGGGGCGCGACAATCAAGGCGCGTTGCCCTTTGCCGATAGGCGCGATGAGGTCGATGATGCGCCCTGAGATGTTTTCGGGGGCAGTTTCCATAACCAGCCGCTGGTTGGGGTATAGGGGCGTGAGTTGTTCGAAGTCTTTGCGTCGGCGAGCCTCGTCGGCGGGCTGCCCGTTGATGGCTTCCACGCGCAGCAAGCCGTAGTATTTTTCGCCCTCTTTGGGCGGGCGTGCCATGCCAAACACTAAGTCGCCCGTGCGCAGCCCGAACCGCTTGATTTGCGACTGCGACACATACACATCCTCGCTAATGCTTTGCAGGTTCGGATGGCGGCGCAAGAAGCCCCAGCCGTCGGGTAGGATTTCGAGGATGCCCCAAGCGTATTCGCTGCCGGGTTCTTGGGGCATTGCGCGCAGAATGTGATAGATGAGTTCCGCCTTGTCTTCGGTCTCGTCGCCGACACCAAGGCGCTTCGCGCGGCGCTTGAGATCGCTGAGCGGCTGTTGCCAAAGCTGCTTGAAATCGACCCCGTCTTTGGGCGCTTCCTTGGTCACTTTGGGGCGCATCTCCACTTCCAGTCCGTCGCCCATGCCGTTGGTAGGGGGCGGAGCTGGGGTCGGTTCGCTGAGCGCCTCAGTTTGCTCTTCAGGTGTAGTGGTCTGCGTTCGTTTCCTCATCGTATGTCCCGTCCAATCACGCAGTGTATTCCGTGTTCCAACGCCTCCGTGCAACGCACAAGGCTACAAAATACGCTCCCGATTGCTGTGTGCCTCAATTATACCTCGACTGGTGGCGTGCAAGGAGGCTCTTGTTCCGAGAGCCTCCCCACAACGAGTTGCTTATGGGGTAGGCGTGCCAATTCCGCCACCCCCTGGGGTGCCCTGAGGGTTCGGGCGGTTTTCGATGGCGAACAGGAATCGATTCGATGTTGCCACGTAGAGCAGCGGGTCATCCTGACCGTCTCGGTTCAGGTCGGGCACACGCGCCAGCACAGGCGAGGCTTGAATTGGAGCGCCCAGATACAAACTCCACTGCAGAGTGCCGTTAGGGCGAATGCGGAATAGGAATCCCCGATCGTTGCCGATGTAGAGGTTGCCTGCGGCATCGATGGTGGGCGTGCAGCGGCTAATCCCCTGCAGGTTGAAGCGCCATTTGATTCTGCCTGTAGCGAGATCGAGCGCGAACAGTTCGCTGCGGTCGGGACGCGTGCGTGCCACCACGTACACGGTTTCCGCCCCGCCGTCGATCGGGTCAGGACCAATGGAGGGTCCTGCCATTATTGAGAACCGCTCCTCGTTATGGAGCTTGCGTCCCCACAGTTTGTCTCCCGTCTCGGTGTCCACAGCATACACGCGCCCGAAGTTGGAGGCACACACGATGGCTACGCTTCCATCGGAGTTCAGCACGATGGGGCGATCAAACGCGTCGCTGGGGATGGGATCGAGTGGACTGGTGGGGTCGTCGGGGTTGAGCCGGTCGTCAGAGCTGAGCTGTTGGACATCGGTCACCCACACGGGTGCGAAAGTAAGGCGCGGTGGCGCGATCGGATCGGGCGCGGGCAGCGGCTCAGTGGCATCGAATGCGACAAGCAAGCCAGCATGGTCAGCCACCAGCAGGCGACGGCTCAGCCCATCGGAAAGCGTGGAGTTGCCGCCGTACATAGCGCTCGATAGCCCGCCGAAAGCCGAGGTCGCGCCCACATCGTCCATCAGGACGAACTCACTGGAGACTACTGTGAAGCGAGGCGGGATTAAGCGCAAGTCAGCCGCGTTGAGTGTAACAATCCAGATTGCGCCCAGTGCGCTCACGCCACCGAAGTTATCGCCAAAAACGGCATACCCGATTGCGCCGTCTGTGTACGCGCCCAGCAGCCCTCGATACGCAGGACGCCCACGAACAATCACCGTGCGCGTGCTACCCCGATAGCTCGGAAATCCGTCTCGAAGGTCGATACTTCGACCGGGGTCAGGCGCAATGACACGGCTGTCGTACTGTCCCCCCGCGAACGCATATGCAGGCCAGTTCGACAAGAACTCAACGAATGTGTTCTCCGTGTCGAACACATAGATGGGCGTGTTGATTACCTGAGGGGTTACTGCGGCTCCCCAGAACGGACCGATGGCTCCTGCATCAAGCCCATCTATGGGGTCGTAGCGCGCGTAGCGCACATAGCGCGGGTTATTGAGACCACCATCTCGGGGCATTTGCGGCGTCCAGAGCAAGCCACCAGCAAAGGCTGGCTCCTCTAATGCGCCCCCGCGTGCCGCCCAGCGCACGCGCGGGTTCGAGGGTCCTTCAATACGCGGCTGATAGTGGCTCCGACGCACATCGCGCCCCCAAGTTGGCCACTCCGTGATGCCAGGAGCGTCTGGATCGGGGGGCACTGGTGTATCCACCACCTGCGCCACGCCAAATCCAACGCTCAAACCCAAAACTGCACCAAGAACAATCCCTCGCATCGCAAGCCTCCTCAGTTAGCGCACCACGCGACGGTGCACGAAAAGTTGTCCATCATTGATCGGGGTTCCTTCAAACTCAAGTGAGAATGTCGGATTATTTCGAGGACCTTCGTAGTAGAACAATCGGTAGGTGTCGGTCTCTTCGGGCGCGCGTCTATCCGTGATGGTAATTTCTAAGTTACCTGTCCGCTGAGTCGGGTTGCCGTTTTGGTCAAGATCAATTCGAGTCGCCCTCGACACGATGAGTGCCTCGCGAGTGGTTGGTTCTCCCACTGGGTCGGGTATCACCACTGAAATGCCGAGGGGGTCGGTGGGAAAGATCCGAGCCTGTGCTCCTGAGGGAAGCTGGTTCGGCGCAATCTGGATAATCGGAAATGTTGGGTTGCCGAGAGGATCAAGCGGGACGAAGACACAGTCCACGGCGCGACGCGCCTGAATCTGGGTGCCTTGCCGAAAGAAAAACTCAAAGATGTTCACGGAAGCGATTGCTCTCTGCGGCGGGACGCCTGTGGATTCCAAAATCACGAAAAACTCTATACCATCATCCGTTATAGTGCGTGATGTGGACACGGTGAGGTCAAACCGTAGTTGCCCGTAAGCAAGGCTTGCCAGCGCCATCAGTAATCCCAACAGTGCGACAGTTCGATACCGTCTCATCCAGTGCCTCCTTCGCCCCAAGTTCGTGGCTAATTGTGCAACTCCTGCTGATTATACCGCAATTCCCCACCAAGATTGTTGCCTAAGGACATCTATCGGGGGTGTCCGATTGCATAGACGCGTGCAAGGCGGTTTTGTTTCGTGGTTTAGTTGAGTGTCCCAGGAACTAATAAGTGCCTCACAGGTGAAATCGTCTTGTTTTGGGCGCGTCGGGGACGCGCCCCTACAGGGTTTTTAGGGTAGGGGCAGGTTCCTAACCTGCCCTGCAGAAAAGAGACGATTTCAAGTTGGAAGCACTTACCAATCGCCGTTTCAGACGCCGTACCGCCCTCACCCCCTTGCCCCCTCTCCCAGAGGGAGAGGGGGGAACTTGGCTCCCCTCTCCCTCTGGGAGAGGGGCGGGGGGTAAGGGGGTAGGCTACTGTCCGCGCCTTCGGAGGAAGGCGGGCACTTCGAGGTCATCCCGCGAGGGGCGCGTGGGTTCGGGTTTGGGGCGATCGGGCGTTGGAGGGGCGGCGCGTGGCGGTTCGGGCATGCCGTAGCGTGGCATGGGGTTCGAACGCCCGCCCAAGCCGAAACCGCCCATCTCCAGCGGGTGCGACTCGCGACGCGGCTCAGCATGCACGACCGCTGTCTGCGATGCCGCTTCCTCAGGAAAGCCCGTCGCTAACACGGTTACCTGCACCACATCGACCATGCCGGGTTTGACCACATGTCCGAAGATGATGTTAGCCTCTTCGGGGTCGGTCATCTCGTAGAGCAAGTTCATCGCTTCCTGCACTTCGAAGATACCGATATCCTCGCCTGTGGTGATGTTGACCAGCAGGCGGCGGGCGCCGTGGATGGACGCTTCCAGCAGCTTGCTGGTGGACGCCTCCTGCACGGCTTGAATCATGCGGTTCTCACCTGTGCCCTTGCCGATGCCCATCAGCGCAGTGCCCGCATTTTCGAAGATGGTGCGAACATCGGCGAAGTCCACATTGATTTCGCCTGCGTAGTTGATGATGTCGGAGATGCCCTGCACGCCGCTGCGCAGCACATCATCCGCCATTCGAAAAGCCTCGGTCATCGTTGTAGTGCGTTCCGACACATCGATGAGGCGGTCGTTATGCACCACAATCATTGCGTCGACATGTTTGCGCAGGAGTTGTGCGCCTTCTTCGGCGACTTTCCAGCGACGCGGTCCTTCGAATCGGAACGGTTTCGTGACGACAGCGATGGTGAGAGCGCCCAGTTCTTGGGCGATTTCGGCGATGATGGGCGCGGCGCCTGTGCCCGTTCCGCCCCCCAGTCCTGCGGTGATGAACACGAGGTCGGCGCCCTCAAGCACTTTACGGATTTCGTGGCGGCTCTCTTCGGCGGCGCTGCGTCCGGCTTCGGGGTTCCCGCCTGCCCCCAGCCCACGGGTGATGCCCACGCCGAGTTGCATCTTGATAGGCGCGCGCGATTTGTTCAGCACCTGCGCGTCGGTGTTCATGGCGATGAACTCCACGCCTTGCACGCCCACCTCGATCATGCGGTTCACTGCGTTGCCGCCGCCCCCGCCGACGCCAACCACTTTCAGCTTCGCTTGCACTTCCAGCAGTGGTGTGTCGCCAGTCTGTTCCCGATGAGTGGTGCGATCCTTTGCCATGATGGTTCTCCTAAACGATGGGTTAGCGATTTCGGCGAAACCAGCGTGTGAGGGTTTGAACGAGTCGTTGCCATAGCTGCGCGGGCGCCGTCGGCGCGGGCGTGTCGGGCAGGATGTGCGCGCCGTACAACACCAGTCCGGCGACGGTCGCATACGCGGGGTGCTGGAGCGCGCTGGGCAGTGCAGCGCCCCGTGCCTGCGGCGCGCCAATCCGCACGGGCAACGCCCCAAACACCTGCCGCCCCAGCTCGGCGGTGCACGGCAGGCAGGAGCCGCCCCCAGTCAACACAACCCCTGCTGCCAATCGGTCGTATAGCCCGGAGCGTTCCAGCTCCTCGCGGGCGAACTCCA
>JANXCK010000260.1 GCA_025060055.1 Fimbriimonadales bacterium
CAGATACGCCAAGCGCATGGTATCGCCGCGCTCTGGGCGCATCAGGAGGTCGGCAACAACTGGACTTTCCAGCGCGATAAGGCGGTGCGGCGCTGGGCGCGCACACACGGCGTGCCGTTCCATGAAATCCCCCAAGATGGGATTATTCGCGGCTTGCGGTCGCGGGAGGGGTGGCGAGACCACTGGGAGGCGGAGATGCGTCGTCCGCTCGTGCCCGCGCCCGACTGCCTGCAGATACCGCCCTTGCGCTCCGACCCGCTACCTGTGGCTGTGGGCGATGACGAGTGCGCCGACGCGCAGTTGGGGGGACGCACGCGCGGGCTGGCGCTGCTGCGCAGTTTCCTGAGCCGTCGTGTGCGCCACTACGCGCGGGGGCTGTCCTCACCGCTGACGGCGCCGCACGCCTGCTCCCGCCTCTCGCCTTACCTGACCTACGGCGCACTCTCCCTACGCGAGGTGGTGCAAGCCACACGCCGCCGCCTCGAGCAAGTGCAAGCCGAGCCGAAAGCGGCGGGACTGCTGCGCTCGCTGCAGGCGTTCGAGGCGCGTCTAAGCTGGCGCAGCCACTTCATCCAGCGACTGGAGAGCCTGCCCAGCATCGAGTTCGAGCCGATGCATCCCGCCCTCGCCCATGAGCGTACAGAAGTAGACCCCGCGATCTTCGAAGCATGGGCGCAGGGACGCACGGGCTACCCCTTCGTGGACGCCTGCATGCGTATGCTGCACGCTACGGGCTGGATTAACTTCCGCATGCGTGCCATGCTCACGGCGTTCGCTTGTTATCACCTCTGGCAGCCATGGCGCGAGGTCGGACTGCACCTGGCACGGCTGTATGTGGACTACGAGCCAGGCATCCACTGGAGCCAGATTCAGATGCAGTCGGGCACGACGGGCATCAGCGCGTTCCGAATCTACAACGTGGTGAAACAGTCGTATGACCAAGATCCGAAAGGCAGGTTCATTCGGCGCTGGGTTCCTGAGCTGCGGCGCGTGCCGACCGCGTGGATTCACGAGCCGTATCGGATGCCGATAGAACTGCAACGCGCGTGCAACTGCATCATCGGGGTTGACTATCCTGCGCCAATTGTCGACCACGAAGCGGCAGCGCGCAGGGCACGCCAAAAGCTCTTCGAGGCGTATCGCACGCCTGAAGCGAAGGCAATCAGCGAGCAAATTCTACAGCAACATAGCAGTCGCGCGCGCCGCGAGCCGCGTCCAACCGCCCGACGCACGCAGCAACTTGGACTGTTTGAGTAATACCAATCGGGGTTTCAAGTAGCGCAATATTCCGACGGCTGAAGCCGTTCCTGTGCAGACGAAGCCCGCCTGCGCGGGCTAAAAGCCGACGCAGGTCGGCTTGGTTTGCACAGCAACGGCTTGAGCCGTTGGGGGTATGCGCCATTTCTTATTTGAGGCACTCATGTGTCTCAACGATTAATCGGTGTCATATCGCTACGCCTTCGGTGTAGGTTCCGTACACCTCCTTGAGCGCGTTCACCATCTCGCCGAGCGTCGCGTAGGCTTTGATAGCGTTCAGGATGGGAACCATTAGGTTCTCCTCACGCCGTGCGGCGGCGACAAGGTCTCGCAGCGCCTGAGTGACGGCTCGGTTATCGCGTCGGCGGCGCAGGTCAGCAATCCGCTTGACCTGTTTCTCGTGCGCCTCATGCTCGATCTTGAGGATACGGAACGGGATTGGCTCCTCGTCCATCTGATACTCGTTGATACCGACCCAGATGAAGTCGCGCTCTTCCACCCGCTGCTGGAATCGGTAGGCGGCATCGGCAATTTCTTGCTGGAAGAAACCGCTTTTGACCGCAGGGATGACCCCACCCTCTTGCTCGATGCGACGGAAGTATTCGCGGGCACCCTCTTCCATCTTGTCGGTCATCCACTCTACGAAGTACGCGCCACCTAACGGGTCTACCGTGTTGGTCACGCCCGACTCGTGGGCGATTACCTGCTGCGTGCGCAGTGAGAGCAGCACGGCTTCCTCGGTTGGCAACGCCCACGCTTCGTCGAACGAGTTCACATGCAGCGACTGCGTACCGCCCAGCACCGCTGCCAACGCCTCGATGGTGGAGCGAATCAGGTTCACATACGGCTGCTGCATCGTGAGCGAGACACCCGCCGTTTGCGTGTGGAAGCGCATCCACCACGAGCGCGGGTTCTTCGCACCGAAGGTTTCACGCATCTCGCGCGCCCAGATGCGCCGCGCTGCGCGATACTTACCAATCTCTTCAAAGAAATCGATATGCGCGTTGAAGAAGAACGAGAACTTAGGCGCGAAGTCGTCAACATCCAACCCGCGATCGAGGCACCAGCGCACATACTCGAAGCCGTCAGCGAGAGTAAACGCGAGTTCCTGTACGGCGGTCGCGCCCGCCTCGCGAATGTGATAGCCACTCACGCTAATCGGATGCCACTTCGGCACATATTGACACCCGAACTCGATAGTGTCCACAACAAGCTTCATGTGCGGTTCTGGGGGATAGACCCACTCTTTTTGCGCGATGAACTCTTTCAAGATGTCGTTCTGGATCGTGCCTGACAGCTTCTCTAACGGGATACCTCGCTTCTCGGCAACAGCGAGGTACATCCCCCAAATCATGATTGCAGGAGCGTTGATGGTCATTGAGGTCGTGATATTCGCAAGGTCAATCCCGTCAAATAGGATTTCCATATCTTCCAGCGAGGCGACACTCACGCCGCACTTGCCCACCTCGCCTTCTGCCTCAGGGTCGTCGGGGTCAACGCCCATCAGCGTCGGCAGGTCGAACGCCACCGATAGCCCTGTCTGTCCCTGCTCAATCAGATACTTGTACCGCTGGTTCGTCTCTTCGGGGGTCGCGAAGCCTGAGAACTGACGCACCGTCCACAACTTCGTGCGATAACCCGTCTCGTAGAGACCGCGCGTGAACGGATACTCGCCTGGGTTGCCTAAGTCGTGCTGATAGTCCAAGTGCGCGATGTCCTGTGGAGTGTAGAAACGCTTGATTTCGATCCCTGAAAGCGATTCAAAACGCTCCTTACGCTCAGCGACGGTCTTCTGGCTCATCGTTGCGCCTCCGCCTAATATTATACCAATCGGGGTTTCAAGCGACGCGGCTCGTCAGCGAGACGCTGACGCTACGCATGCGCCCCACGTGGCGTCGGCGCCCTCGCCGACGACTGCGCCACTTGAAACCCCGACTGGTAAGTGCCTCAAATGTGAAATTCCCCCTTATCGGTACGATGGCGTCCACGCCATCGTCAGGCGACGGCGAGGACGCCGTCGTACCTAACTCACCTTGCGCGTCTGGAGACGATTTCATCTTGAAGGCACTTACCACCGAACCTGTGGAGGAGTCTGCGCGAATTCCGGGAACTTTTCGACGCCCCGATTCGTAGACTTGAGTGGAAGGCACTCAAGAGACCTTCCAAACACACACTTAGAAGGAGGGATGATGATGCGATTACTGGCACGACGCGAACCGGAGAGTGCAGTGGTGCGCTGGAACCCGTTCCGCGAGATGGAACAGTTCCGACGCGAAATGGACGAACTGTTCAATCGCTTCTTCGACTGGCGACCGACTCTGACCACGCCGACCGAGTTGGAGTTCTCGCCTGCACTGGATGTGTACGAGACGCCTGAGGAGTTCGTGGTGTTCGTCACGGCGCCGGGCGTGTCGGAGAAGGATCTGCAGGTGGAGCTTGTGGACAACACGCTGACGGTGTCGGGCGAGCGCAAGGCGCTGATTGAGGGCGAGAATGTACAGGCGCACTATGTCAGCCGCATGGGTGGCTATGGCAAGTTCTCGGTATCCTACACCTTGCCTGCCGCCATCGACGAGAACAAGGTAAGAGCCGTCTACAAGAACGGCGTGCTGGAAGTGCGCCTGCCGAAGGCAGAGTCGGCGAAGCCGAAGACGGTGAAGGTGGAGTTTGAAAAGTAAACTAGCATAGACCTTATTACCCTCACCCCCTGCCCCCTCTCCCACCGCGTGGGAGTGGGGGAACTTGACTCCCTTCTCCCGCGTGGCGGGAGAGGGGTTGGGGGTGAGGGCACTGTGGCACTTGAAACGGCGAATTAGCCTAAAATCTTCTCAAGGTATCTTCGTGTCTCTGGGAAGGGTGGGACGCCGCCGTAGCGTTGCACATTGCCAGGACCTGCGTTGTAGGCTGCCAGTGCAAGGCGCAGGTCGCCGAACCGCTGAAGCAGGTGGCTAAGGTAGCGCACGCCGCCTTCAATGTTCTGCACGGGGTCAAACGGGTCGCTCACTCCCAAAGCGCGGGCGGTTTCGGGCATCAGTTGCATCAGTCCAATCGCACCCTTAGGCGAGACAGCGCGTGGGTTGCCCCCCGACTCTGCCTCAATCACGCGCAGAATCAACTCGGTATCGAGGTTGTAGCGTGCTGCGATCGGCGCGACGATGGGTTCCCATGCCCGCACGCGCACCTGCATCCCTGCAGGGGGTGTCCCGCCCACAGGAAAGCCGACAGGCGCCACAAACGCCGACTCGAAGGGAGCAGGCGGAGCTGCATCGGGTTCACCCCGAATCGCGCGAAGACGGCTCTCAATCTCCTGAACTCGTTGGAGAGTCTTCTGAAAGGCGTCGCTGATGCGCATAGACCACTGCCTCGTCGAGCGCGGCTTGTGTTGCACGCTGGAGTTCGTACTGGTACTGAGCGTAGGCGCGTTGGCGCAGCTGGGTCAGCGCTTCGCGTTCGCGTCGGGCTTGCAGGTAGACCGCGCGTGCATGCGCTTCTTGCTCCAGCAGCAAAGGCAAAGTGTCTTGCAGGCGTTGCAGGCGTGCGTGCATCGCGCTCCACGCGCGTTCGCGCTGTGCCCACTCCGCTGGGGGCACGGAGCCACTTGCCAGCGTGCGCAGTTGTTCAGTGAGCGCGTCAATCTGCGCTTGCAGCTGCATCCGCTGGCGCACTGCGTCTTGCACCGCGCGGTAGGCAATCTGCTCGCGCGTTTCGCGGTAGCGCAGCACACGTTCTAATCGAAACCGAAAGCGTCGCATGCTCGGTTTCGATTGTCGGCGCGGCGCCGACTCTCTGCAGGGGTTGGCACGCGAGCGCACTCAGTCGCGCGGTGAAATCACCACATAGCGGTTCGGCTCCTCGCCCTCGCTATAGGTCATCACTTCGGGGTCGTCCTTGAGCGCCTGATGCACAATCCGCCGCTCGTGTGGGGGCATTGGAGGCAACACCGCCTCTTCGCCGCGTGCCTTGACCTCTTTGGCGATAGCAATCACCTGGTTGCGCAGGCGCTCGGTACGACGCCGACGCCACCCTGCACTGTCCAGCACCACCCGCACCTGCGGCTCGATAGTACGCGGTACGATGTTGTTCAGTAAGAACTGCAGCTGGTCTAACACCTCGCCGTTTTTGCCCACCAGCACGCTCGCATCGCGCCCTACCAGCTCCACCTCCACATAACGGCTGTGGGAGCCACGCAGCACTGCCTGCACGCGCAGCGGTAGACGACGCACATAGTGGTCGATGTAGTCCGCAACTCTGCGTGCCACCTGCGGCGTGACGACATACGGCTGTTCTTCCTCTATGAGTGTGGCGCGCACACGCACGGGGTTCTCCTGCAAAATCTCGAACTCCACTTGCGCGTTGCGACCCACACCTAACATCCCTAACGCCTTGCTCTTTGCCTCCTCCAAAGTACTGCCAGTTGCCTCGACGGATGTCATAGTAGACCTGCCCTCCTTCTTATTTACGCCTCGATCGTTTCTTAGGGGGTTGATAGCCTGTGGGTTTGGGCTTCTCTGCGACGCCGTTGCGCTGCGCGGGTGTGTCGGAACCGTCCACAGGGGTCAGCTCAGGCGCTGGCGTGCGCATGTAAAGCTTGTAATGCGCCACATAGAACACATTTGTTAGCAGCCAATACAAGATAAATGCGGCGGGGAAACGAAACTGCCACGAGATAATCAGCAACATGAGCGTCGAGATCATCGCCATCGTCTTTTGGAGCTGTGCTTGCGACGGGTCTGTGATAGTGAGGCGGCTGGTGAGGTACATGCTGACCGCGTAGATGAGCAGCATTGGCGCATCGAACTGCCCCAGATGCGCCCCTATCAGCCCTGGAAACCGCGTTGCCATATCAGGATTAATCCACAGGAAGTGCCCCGTGCGGAACTGCACTTGGTACACCAAAAAGGCGTTGTAGATGAAAATCAGGAACGGCACGGGCAGCAGCGCATACAGACAACCGCTCATCGGGTTCACACCGTACTTTTTGTAGAGCGCCATCTGCCGCTGCACCAGTTCCTGCCCAGTGTATTTCTGTTGCAGCTCCAGCAGCTTCGGTTGGAGTTGGAGCATTTTGCGCATGCTGGCGAACTGACGGTTCACCAGCGGCACTTGAATCAAGCGCACGACAGCAGCGATGAACAGAATGCCGAGAATAAACCGCCCATCGCCAGCGAAGTTGAACAGTCGCATCGATGCGTCGATAATCTGATAGCTGGGCAGCGGGCGGTTCTCTTCGTCGAGTTTCTGTGCCACCTGCTGGGTTAGGGCGCGTCCCTGCTCGCGGTAGACCTTGGTGTGCGGGTACAACTCTTCCAGTTGGCGCAGTCGGTTGTACGCCTCGCGGGCGTCTTGCTTATCTTCGTAGAAGATTTTCGCCTCCAGCAGGATGCCTAACGCGCCGTACTCCGTGCCGTGATAGCGGCTTGCCAGCTCTTGCGCGCGGCGTGAGGCTTCCATGTGGTCTTTTTCCGCACGCAGTTTCTCGATCTCGGCAACGAGCTTGTCTGGTGGCTGATTCGTGCTGGGCGGGCGTGAAAAGTAGCTCCAGCCCATGAGAATCAGCAGCCAGATAATCATTGAGATGACCAAAGTCTGTATAAACAGTTTACGCTGATCAATCGGTTCTTGTTGCGCCATAGTTTTTGCCTCGCTCTAACTCTGCGGTACGGGCGGCGACGCCCGTACTAATTCCTGTGGCGCAGGGCGTGCCGTGCCTTCCGAGCGCTTCGGGCACGGGGTCATATCCGCCCTCCGCAAACGGATGACATCGCAGAAGGCGTTTCAGCCCCAGCCACAGCCCCTGCAGGACGCCAAAGCGTTGAACGGCTTCCAGTGTATACTGCGAGCAAGTAGGGTAGTATCGGCAGGTCGGTGGCGTTAGGCGCGAGACGCGCTGGTAGCAACGAATCGCCCCTATTAGTAGACGCGCAATCAGACTCTGCCTCACGGTTTGCCTCCCGTTGATGAGATGCCTGTCAGCGTCAGCGCAGACTGCAACTGTCGCTGAATCTGCTCGATGGGCGCAGTAGTGGCTGCAGGGCGTGCAATGCACACCACATCGTAGCCAGCAGGCAGGCGTTCCCACAGCTTGCGTGCCGCCGCGCGCAGGCGCCGCTTCACCCGATTGCGCTGCGCATGCGTACCAAACTGTCGCCCGACCACGAATCCCATCCGAGTCGGCGCGTCGTCCTCGCGTGCACGCACATACATCGTGAACGATTCCGTTCTCACCCGTCGCCCCTGCTGGTAGACCTGCTCAAACTCGCGCTTTTTGCGCAGCCTGCCCGCTCGCGGCAACATCTCATTCGACGGTCAGTCGCCAGCGTCCTTTCAGGCGACGACGCTTCAGCACATTGCGCCCATCTTTTGTGCGCATCCGACGCCGAAACCCGTGTACCTTGTGCCGATGACGATTGTTGGGTTGGTAAGTTCGCTTCATACCGTGATGCCTCCAACACGCCAGATTGTACCCGATTCCAGAAGGAAAGTGTCAGAAGCTGCCGAATCGAAGGTATGCGCTTGGAGAACTCTGAGCGCGTGCAGAATCGATTATAATACAACTCGGAGGTCAACAGAATGCGTCTGTCTCAATGGCTTTTAGGGTCATGTTTGGCGGTTGGCGTTATCGCGGGGGCATCGGCGCAGTCGTTTGATGAGATGCCCCAA
>JANXCK010000152.1 GCA_025060055.1 Fimbriimonadales bacterium
TTCTCGGCTTTGGTGCGCAGGTAGCGGATGTTATACGGCGTCGGCGGCGCGACCAGCGGCACATGCTCCACAATCTCCAGCCCGTAGCCTTCCAGCCCCGCGATTTTCTTGGGGTTGTTCGTCATCAGCCGAATTTGGCGCACGCCTAAATCGACCAGCACCTGCGCTCCCAGCCCGTAATCGCGCAAGTCGGGCTTGAACCCCAGCGCCTGGTTCGCCTCGACGGTGTCCAACCCGTGTTCTTGCAGGTGGTACGCACGCAGCTTGTTCACGATGCCGATGCCGCGCCCTTCTTGCAGGATGTAGACCAGCACGCCACGCCCCTCTTGCGCGATTTTGCGCAGTGCCAGCTCCAGCTGCGAGCCACAGTCGCAGCGCAGCGACGCCAACAAATCGCCCGTGAGGCAGCTGGAATGCATCCGCACCAGCACAGGCGCACCGTCGTCGACCTTGCCCATCACCAGCGCAAGGTAGGGGTTCGGGTCAACCTCCGACTCGTAGGTGTATACCGTGAAGTTGCCGTAGCGGGTGGGCAGGAACACGGGTGGCGCAGCGCGGCGAATCAGTTTCTCGTGCTGACGCCGATAGGCAATCAGGTCGGCGATTGTGAGGATTTTGAGACCGTGCTTGCGCGCGACCTCAATCAGCTGAGGCAGGCGCGCCATCGAGCCGTCCTCATTAAGGATTTCGCAAATCACGCCTGCGGGGAACAGCCCTGCCAACCGCGCAAGGTCGACAGCGGCTTCCGTATGCCCTGCGCGACGCAGCACACCGCCTGGCGCCGCACGCAACGGGAACACATGCCCCGGACGTACAAAGTCATCGGGTTTTGCGTTCGGGTCGCAAAACTTTTTGATGGTCACGGCGCGGTCGAACGCCGAGATGCCTGTACTAATGCCCTCGCGGGCATCGATCGCCTCTGCCATCGGCGTGCCGAACTGCGCCGTGTTCGCCTTGGTCATCATCGGAATGCCCAGTTCGTCCAGGCGTGCGCCGTCCGTCGGCAAGCATAGCAGCCCGCGCCCATGAACCACCATAAAGTTCACTGCTTCGGGCGTGACCTTCTCCGCCGCCATCAGGAAGTCGCCCTCGTTCTCGCGGTCTTCATCGTCGACCACGATGAGCATGCCCCCAGAGCGGATGATCTCAATCGCCTGCTCGACAGTCGCAAACACCTGCGGGTCGCGCTCGGCACTCGTAGATGTCGTCGCACTCACGCCGAAATTGTACCCGAAGGCGGGGTATAATCGCCCCACTGTGTGGCGGCGTACTCTACTTGGAGTCGCGGGGCTGGCGCTAAGCACCGTGCTGGCGCAGACCGATTCCACGCCCAACTGGACGCGACCGCCGAATGTGGTGGTGGTGATTCAGGTACAGCCCGACGGTCTGCACCCGATTGTGTGGACTTTTGACAAGCGCGTGCCGCATGCGGCGGTACGAGCGCGGATTGAGCAGTTCGCTCAGTGGAGCCAGCGGGGTGTTGCGTATGTTGAAATCAGCGATGACACGCTCAAGCGCAACCCCAAGCCCGACGAACTGTTCACGGTTGCCAGTTTCGCTTCGGGCGGGCTGGTGAACCTGCAGGAGGGCACGCTGAACCTGACGCCCGTTGCCCGTACCTTCGCGGACCTGCCCGTTGTGCATGTGTATGTGCTACTGCCGCGCCGCGTGGAGTACGCAGGCTACTTCCAGTATGCAACTCCGCACCTGCAGATGTGGACGCAGGCGGAGCCTGCACTGTGGCGCAGTGTCATCCATATCCACACGCCCGACCCCGCTGTGCTGGAGATCCCGCTCAAGCGTCCCAAGCCACAACCTGCTGCGGAGACACCTCCCGCGCCCCCCGTGCGCCCGCCGCTCGGCTGGCTCATCGGGCTGATTCTGCTGGCTGCATTGCTCGCAGGGGCAGGAATCTTTTGGGCGACCACGAAACTCCTCAAGCGACAAACCGAGACTCCAACCGTCCAAGCAGAAACAGACCTGTAGTAGGAGGCTTTCCGTATGCTGAGCTACACTTTGGATGACCTGATCAAGACGGCGTTTGAGCTGCGGGCGTCGGACGTGTTTATCAAGGCGGGCGCGTGCCCTATGATGCGGCTACACGGCAAGATTGCGCCGTTCGAGCAGGCTTTGGAGCCACTTACCCCCAGCCAGTCGCGCGACCTCTGCTTCTCGCATATGAACCACGAGCAAGTCGCCAAGTTCGAACACAGGCTGGCGATAGACCTCGCCTTCACGGTAGAGGGCGTGTGCCGCATCCGCGCGAATGTGTACATGCAGCGGCAGACGGTGGCGGGCGTGTTCCGTCTTATTCCGCTGCAGCACTGGAAACTGGAAGAGTTGTGGCAGGATGAACCCGAAATCGCGCGCGTGCTGGGCGGACTGACCCAGTATCGCCAAGGGCTCATCCTCGTCACGGGTCCAACAGGCTCAGGTAAATCGACCACTCTCGCCGCGATGATTGACCTCATCAACGAGACTCGACGCGGGCACATCGTAACCATCGAAGACCCCATCGAGTTCGTACACTACGACAAGCAGTGTATTGTGAGCCAGCGCGAGGTAGGCATCGACACCGAGTCGTTCCTCGATGCGATGCGCTCGGTGGTGCGCGAAAGCCCAGACATTATTCTGATTGGCGAAATGCGCGACCCTGAGACGATGCACGCCTGCATGCAAGCTGCCGAGACGGGACACCTCGTGTTCTCGACAGTCCACACCCCCAGCGCATACGAAACGATGGATCGTATCGTGAACATGTTCCCGCCCGAAGAGAAGAAACATATTCTGCAACGCTTGGCGAACACGCTGCGCGGGATTGTCGCGCAAAAACTGGTGCCCCGCGCAGGCGGTAAGGGACGAATCGCCGCGGTGGAGATTATGATCAACACGCCCACCGTCGAGAAGATGATCGAGGACGGGCACATCGGCGAGATTTACCATGCGATTCGCGAGGGCGAACACTGGGGCATGCGCACGATGAACCAGTGCTTGTATCGGTATGTGCAGAAGCAGCTGATTACGCCCGAAGAGGCGATGAACTACGCGGGTGTCCACTCGGAGCTACGCCAGATGCTGCGTCGGATGTGAGTTGCCCCTAAGAGACTGTCCAAGAAGTCTTACTGCGTAGCGTCGGCGTCTCGCCGACGGGCGTGGCTTGGGCAAGACGTCCAAGCACACGGTGGCTTGGACAGTCGTGTCCAAGCCACCACGCACGGACACGACTGTCCGTGCCACGCAAGGGCGTCAGCGGGACGCTGACGCTACGAATCGTTCTGCGTCGCGTCGGTGGGGACGCCGACGCTGTGTGCCACTCGAAGCGCCAAACGGTATTAGTACTCTGGCTCTGGTCGTCCGTAGCCGCGCATGATGTCCTGAATCTGCTCCACGAGTCGCGCGGCTTCCTCGTAAGGACGCTGCCAGATGTTGCGTCCGAAAATCAAGCCAATCGCGCCCGCTTCCATCGAAAGGCGCACCTTGTGCAGCACATCGGCGTCGTTGCCCTTCTCGCCGCCCGACAGCAGCACGAAGGTGTTCACCGCCGAGTTGATAACGCGCTGGATGCGCTGCTCGTCGTTCTCTTCCAGCTCGTTGTAGGGCTTGGGATGT
>JANXCK010000176.1 GCA_025060055.1 Fimbriimonadales bacterium
GCCCACTGCTCTTTCGCGGCTTGAATCTGGCGCAGGTTCGAGCGGCAGGCGTTCGCGCGAGAACGCTCACGCGCGTTCATAAAGCTGGGTACGGCAATCGCCAGCAGGATGCCGATAATCAGCACCACAATCATAATCTCCACGAGCGTGAAGCCCCGCTCGCGGCGTCGGTTCATCAAGTTGCGCATCATCATCTGTCCCTCCATGTCTAAGCTACAGAGTGTCGGGGAGACGACTCCGTCTTTCGGGCGGCGATTGATACAGAGTCTCTCCCCGCTACAGAGGTTGTTCCATTGATGGGGAACGGGCGAAACTGGCGAAATTCGGGGATTTGCCCCGAAGAAGCGCAGCAAGATTGGGGTAATCAAGGGTTGTGATTGCTCGAATTGCCACTGAGATGGGATGTTCCCTGAGCAAACCAGCGAAGCAGCACACGAGTCAGTTTTTGGAACGCGGGGTCTGCACAACTTCTCAAACTGACTCTCCGCGCCAGTTCATAGAAGAGAGCGGAAGAGCGCGGCACCCCTGCCTCGCGTAGAATCTGCTGCATGGTCTCTTTGGGACGGGGTGGCTTACCACTTCTGTTCGCGCAGTGTCTATCGTAAATTTCTCGCCTGCCGTCCGCAATTACTTCCACCACATGAGGCGATGGAGAAAAGACCCAGCTTTCCAGTTCGGGCTGGATGACAATAACCGCGACACGATCCTGCCAACCCGCTGCATTAAGCGCACTCTCCAGTTTGGTTTCCAGTTGCGACGCGGTCTCTGTCGCGCCGCAGCCTTCGTAATCGAGCAGGACGAGCGCGTAGCGATAGTCATCCGCGTATTTCCTGAGGAATTCCGCGCTTCGGCTGCGCACGCCCCCATCTCGTTCGGGATGCACAAAGATATCGTACTCGACAGGGCGAATCCCCAGCGACTGATGGCGCTCGCTCAGCAGGGCTTTGAGCACTTGCTCCGCATCCTTGTCTGCTACGAGAATAACAAGGTCTTTCATCCAAGCACGCCACTTGCCATCAGGTCGCCCAGAGTCGTTTCACCGCGCCATGCCTTGAGGCGCGGATGCGCCTCACCACTCACAACATCAGTTGCGCCACTCTCTGTTCGAGCAAAACAGAGAATCTGCTCCAGACACGCCAAATTTAGCAAGATTGGTGAGTGAGTGGCACACAGCACCTGAGCCTTGTACACAGACGAGAGCGACTGGTATACTGCCTCAATCGCGCGAGGATGGACGCCATCCTCAGGTTCCTCAATAAGGTATACACCGTCCGCGTTAGGCAGGTATGCCAAAAGGGTCAATGCGAGGAAGCGCAATGTGCCGTCGGACATCAGCCATGACGGGACACGCGCTCCTGTGCAGGTATGCAACTCAAGATAAAGGTAGCGGTCAGATTCACGCTCGCGCACCCGAATCGTCTGCACATCGTTGAGAACTGTGCGTATATGATTAATCCAACGCTGAAACATCGCCGAATTTTTCTGAAGGGTACGGACTGCTATGGGGAGATTCGAGCCGTTAGGCTGAAAAAGTTCAGGAGCGTCAGGTGGACACGGCTCACGCATCGCCACACTTTGGAGCATCAGCGTTTGTACCCCTTGCAGCAGCAAATCACGAACATGAATCGCGGCGAGGAACCGCTCCTCCTCAGGCACGACCATCAAGCCTGCTCGATCAAGCGGAGGACGCAAGCCAATATTCCAGTCCGTTGTTTCTGACCTGACATACACACGCCCTTCCTCGCCTCGTCGAACCACGCTGCGCCAGCCAGAGGGTGTGCGTGCTGTGATGATGGTTCGCGGCGGTTCCTGCTCCGCAGGAAACAGCCCAAGTTGAGTGCGCGAGCGTATTTCTAAAGGGTGAGTTTCACTAATCAGCCAGAAGTTTTCAGCCTGAATGCGAATCTCTCCTGGGTCTACTGTGGCAATCCGCACTTCATAGCGAGCTCGCGTGTGGGGTGCGCGGCTTTGGCATAACGGCTCGGGCAACTGCACCTCGATTGCCAGCTCAAAGGCGTCCCCCTGCTGCATCCAGACCAGTTCTCGTAGCGTGCGGGCGCGTTTGCGCACTGTCCGCTCCACGCCGTCGCGCAGCAAGTCCTGCAGGAGCGTCACGACATCCAGGAAGGTCGTCTTCCCGCTTGCGTTCGCCCCTACCAGAATCTGGAACGGCTTCAGCGGTTGGCGAACATACCGTAAGCATTTATAGTGCCTTGCTTCAATCAGGCGTATCATCAACGGGATTGTACCTTACCCCTCGCGCGTAAACAGCCACGCGATAATCCCCAGCGCGAGGGTCGTTACAACGAGGCTTGCAATCGTCTCCTGACGGCTCAGCTGGAACGCGCGCCAGTTAATCGCCAGCGTCACAATCGCCATCGGCACAAGCGCAGGCAAGCGTGGCGGGATGCCCAACGCCGGCAACACCCACAGCACCAGCCCCAGATAGACCCACAACGCCACGAACAGCCCTATCATCGTGGCACGCACGCGCAAGCCGAACCGAATCAGGCACGCGGCGTAGAGCGCAAGAAAGATAAAGTCGCCCACGCCGATGATGGCGATGGGCGTGAGGCGTGCGACCGCCTCAGGCGCGTTCGGCGCCGCCATCACCGCCACCGACGCCCGCTCCACCACTTCGGGGGCTTTCTCCATTACCTGCTTCACAAATCCGCTCGGCGTCAGCACTGTGAGCATATCCACCATCGCTGCGAAGGGGATTACAGGCGCGAGCAGGTTCCTCTCGCGAATGAGTTTGGAGAGCGTCGCGCCCAGCCCGACCGCCGCCGCCATCAACAGGTAGCCGTGGAGCGCCCGATACACGCCAAACAGCAGCTCAGGCGGGGGATTTTCGCGGCTCCAGCCCAGCTGCACAGGCAACATACTCCACGCCCACCACGCTGCGACGCCACCCGCCAGCATCGCAGGTGCGAGCCATTTACGACTCTCTGTTTCCCGCGCCCACGCGAACACCAGCCAGAGCAGTGTCGCCATCAGCAATAGCGTCGTGAGCAGCACGCCCCCGATTAACGCCCATCCTTTCGGCAGGGTAATCAGCGGCGCGCCTAACTGCAACGCGAAATAAGCGAGCGTTGCTAAGAGCCAAGGGGCTTTCATTCCCCTCTATAATACCCGTAGCAGCCGCTTTGGAACAGAAGCCTCCTCCTCTTCTGGGCAATGCACAATCTGATAGAGGCTGTCGCGTTCCACAGGGATACGCCCCGCGTCGCGAATGAGCCGAATCAGCTCCGTGCGCGTCAGTACCTGCTGGCGCACGCCGGGTGCGTCGTCTTGGTACACGATTTCGTACTCATGCACCGTGCCGTCCACATCGTCTGCGCCGTACCAAAGCGCGATTTGCGTAATCGCGGGTGTGTTCATAATCCAGAACGACTTGATATGCGGGAAGTTGTCCAGCATCAGGCGGGCGACGGCGATGTTGCGCAGGTCGTCGTCGCCGCTGGGGTGCGGCAGGTGCGCTAACTGCGTGCCCTCCGGGTGGAAGGAGAGCGGCGTCATCGCCAAAAAGTGCCCCGTCTCATCCTGCAACTCGCGCAGCTGGATGAAGTGATCCACGCGCTCCTCAATCGTCTCGCCCATGCCGTACAGCAGCGTGGCGTACTGCTTCAGCCCCACGGCGGCGATTTCGCGGGCAATCGCCTTCCAGCGCTTGCCATCGATTTTCTTGGGGAACAGCTCGGCGTGGATGCGGTCGCTCAGCACCTCAATCCCGCCGCCGGGCACACTGCCCAAACCTGCTTCCTTCATCTCGTGCAGCACTTCCGCAAGCGGCTTCTTGGCGACGCGGGCAATCTCCTCCCACTCGACCGCCGTGAACGCCTTGATATGCACCTCAGGGCGTTCCTCTTTCACAGTGCGAATCAGGTCAAGGTAATACGGATACGGCAGGCGCGGGTTCACGCCCCCCACGATATGCACTTCGGTAATCGGGATGTGCTTATAGGCGTGCAGTCGCTCGCGCACCTCGTCCATCGTGAGCGTGTAGGGCTTCGGACCGCCCTTCTGCGCATAGAACGAGCAGAACTTGCAGCCCTTGTTGCAGATGTTGGTGTAGTTGATGTGCTGGTTGCGGATGTAGTAGGCGTAGTTGCCGTTCAGCCGTTCGCGCACGATATTCGCCAGATAGCCCACGCCCGACAGGTTCGGCGTGCGATAGAGCAAGACGCCATCCTCAAACGAGAGACGCTCGCCCTGCATAACTTTCTCATACAGGGGCATCAACTCGCGCCCCAGAATCACCTCAAGAACACGCATAACGATAGTCCTCCGTAAGCGGCGGTGTTCTTGAGATTCCTCGCTGCGCTTGGAATAACGGGGCTTCTCACCCCAACAGGCTTGTCCTTCCAAGTGGAGCGAGGAATCTCAAGCTCATTGCTTAACCTGATTATACCTGAACGGGGTGACCCTCTCCCAAGAATGCGGGGAGTGCAGTTGTACAGGGGCTATTGTACCAATCGGCGTTTCAAGTGGTGCCGTCGTCGGCGGGGACGCCGACGCTGCGTGGAGCGCGTGCGTAGCGTCAGCGTCCTGCTGACGAATGGCGTCATCGGAAACCCCGATTGGTATTAGAGACTGTTTAGGAATAGACGGCTGAAGCCGTTCCTTAGCAGACCAAGCCGACCTGCGTCAGCCGTGTAGCCCGCGCAGGCGGGTTTCGTTCGCACGGGAACAGCTTCAGCCGTTGGGTGTATGCGCCATTTCCTAACAGTCTCTAAGACGCGGCGGCTCCGTCGCACTCACGCAGATACCGCGCCGCGTCTTCAGGCGCGGTGATATTAATGTTCACGCCTGACCCCAGCTCGAACCCCGCCTCGATACTCAGGCGGGGCACAATCCGCAGATGGAGCCAGAACTCGCTCTCGTAGCCTGCAGGGGCGGTGAACAGCATGTAGTTGTACGGTGGGTCATTCAACACGGTGTACAAGCGTTGCAGCGCGTCTTGGAGCAGCATGGCGAATTGTTGCAGCAGCGGCTCGGACATCTGCTCGAACCGCGCCACAGGCTCCAACGGTACGATGAGCAGCTCGTAGGGTACGCGGGCAGCAAATGGCACATACAGCAAAAACCGCTCGGTCTGACGCACGAGGCGCGTGCCCTCACGCAGTTCCTGCTCAATGATCGCCTCAAAGGGGTGCTTGCCGTGTCGCGTGCGGTAGCGTTGTACGCCATCCAAGTGGCGCTGCACCACAGGCGGGATGAAGGTCAACCCCACCAGCTGCGCGTGCGGATGCTCTAATGACGCGCCTGCTGCCTTGCCTTCGTTGCGGAAGATTAGGATTGTCTTCAGCTGCTCGTCCTGCGCCAGCGCACGCAGGCGGTTCTGATACATGCGCAGCGCGTCTGTCCACTGCGTTAGGGGCGCCACGACAGGCGTCTCGTGGTGGCGTGGCGTCTCGATAATCACCTCATGCGCGCCCACGCCGTCGGCAAGTGTATAGATTCCCTGAGCGCGGGGGTTGGCGTCGCCCGCAGAGGCAAGCGCAGGGAACTTGTTGGGCACAACACGCACGCGCCAACCAGGCGAATCGGGTTGCGTGCCTGCAGCGCGAAAAGCGTCCACTTCAGGCGGAGTCATCGACTCGTTGCCCTCGCAAAACGGGCAGTTCGGCACGAATGCAGGCTTCGGCTCGGCAGGCGCATCAGTGCGCTTGAAATCGTGCGGGCGACGACTGCGCTCCGTCGCAATAATCACACGCTCCTCCGTGATAATGTCCCAACGAATCTCTGGCATAGGTCATTATTATGGCAGAGCAACGCGCTGTGGGGTATCCTTAATGCGCTCCCTGCACGGTTAGTGGACGCTCGAAGTGGAGCCTTGCACTGGAGGATCAGAACGATGTCCGTGTATGCCGATTGGAGAGCCGAATCGAAGAACTTAGAAATTGAGACCCTCTTAGCACAAGCGAAGCCGTTGCACCATAACCTTTCGGTAGCCAGTTTAGTCGAGCATGCGATATTGAACAGAGAGGCGCAATTAGCATCGAACGGTGCGCTGGTGGCACGCACGGGGCAGTACACGGGGCGTTCCCCCAAAGACAAGTTCGTCGTGCGCCGTCCTGAATACGAGTCGGAAATCGATTGGGGCGCAGTGAACCAGCCGATGGCGCCTGAGGTGTTTGATCGGTTGCTGTTGCGCGTGTCGGCGTATTTGGCGAACCGCCCGCTGTATGTGCAGGACTGCTTCGCAGGGGCTGACCCCCGCTATCGCCTCTGTGTGCGCGTGATTACCGAGCAAGCGTGGCATAACCTGTTCGCCAAGCAGCTGTTCATCCGCCCCACGCGCGAGGAACTGCAGGACTTCCGTCCGAACTTCACGGTGTTGCACGCGCCAAACTTCAAGACGGACCCCGCCCTTGACGGCACGCGCAGCGAGGTGGTCGTCGCGCTCGATTTCACGCGGCGGATTGTGCTGATTGCGGGCACGGGCTACGCGGGCGAAATCAAGAAGTCGATTTTCACCGTGATGAACTTTCTGCTGCCGTTGCAGGGAGTGTTTCCGATGCACTGCTCCGCGAATGTGGGCGCAGCGGGCGATGTCGCGCTGTTTTTCGGGTTGAGCGGCACGGGCAAAACCTCGCTCTCCGCTGATACCGAGCGCTATCTCATCGGGGATGATGAACACGGCTGGACCGATTCGGGCGTGTTCAACTTCGAGGGGGGCTGCTACGCCAAGTGTATCAACCTCTCGCGCGAGCACGAACCGCAAATCTGGAACGCCATCCGCTTCGGCAGTGTGGTGGAGAATGTCGTGGTCGATCCCCACACGCGCGAACCCAACTACGCCGATGCTTCGATTACCGAGAACACGCGCGCGGCGTACCCTGTGGAGTATATCGACGGCGCGGTGCTCCCCAGCGTGGGCGGGCATCCGCAGAACCTGTTCTTTTTGGCAGCGGATGCGTTCGGCGTGCTGCCCCCGATTAGCCGCCTGAGCGTGGAGCAGGCGATGGATATGTTCCTGCTGGGCTACACGGCGAAGGTCGCAGGCACGGAGCGCGGCATCACCACCCCAGAGATGACCTTCAGCGCGTGTTTCGGCGCGCCGTTCCTGCCAATGCCCCCCGCACGCTACGGCAAAATGCTTGCCGAGAAGCTCAGCCAGTACCAAGCGCGGGCGTGGCTGGTGAACACAGGCTGGACTGGCGGCGCCTACGGCGTCGGACACCGTATCCCCATCCGCTACACACGCGCAATGATCCGCGCCGCGCTCAACGGCGCGTTAGAACAGGTCGCCTATCGCACAGACCCCATTTTCGGATTAGAAGTGCCCGTGTCCGTGCCCGATGTACCTGATGACCTGCTGATGCCGCGCGAGACTTGGGCGGACAAAGCGGCTTACGAGGCGCAAGCACGCCAGCTCGCCGAGCGGATGCAACTGCGCCTCAAGCAGCTACGGGGCTGAGCTACCTTGTGGCACGGATTTCCAGCTCGCGCCATGATTGCACGGGCAAGATGCCCATGCCACGCGGTGGCTTGGACAGTCGTGTCCAAGCCGTAGCGTCGGCGCGCCACTTGAACATGACCGCCCAAGCCGCGGGGTACACTCCACTGCGCTATGGAGAGCCTGCTTGCAGACATCCTGCGCACGGCGCGTGAGCAACTGCTGCGCTCGGAAAGCGACAACGACACGCTGCGGGAACTGAGCGTGCTCCTGCGCGACCTCAGCGTCGGCTGGAGCCACCTGCCCGAAGAGGCGCGCGCGAGTCTCCAGCCGATTCTGCAGAGCGCACTGCCCCTCAACGAAGGCGCGAGCGCGGTTTTGCTGGAAGAGTTGAGCGCCCACCAAAAGCTCATCGGGCGCGCAGCCGCGCAGGCACAGGCAACGCGCTATCCCGCCCCGCGCACGGTACAGCGTGCCTACGAGAATCTCAGCCTCACCCGCTCAGAGCCAGACACGCGCCTCATCGAGACCCTGCTGACCGCCGCCGCGCTCGTGGAGCCACACGCCGAGCCGACTGCCCAAGCGGAGTTGCTGATGCGCACCCTCTACGCAGGGCAGCCGTTCCCCGAATACAACGCCAGCGTCGCCGCGCTGCTGGGGCTGGCGTTTCTCCACGCCAACGGAGCTACCGTCGCGCTCTCTAACGAGCAAGCCGAACAGCTCATCGGTGCAATCGTGCAGCAGTCGGCTCTCCACCTGCCAGCTGTCGCAGGTCAACCCGACCCGCGCGGATGGGACGACATTCTGGACGAGCTAACGGCGCGTTATCGCGAGCCGTTCACTCGCGCCGAACATGCGCTTCAGCAAAGCGCGCTTGTGCGCGTGGAAAACCTGCCTGAAACCGTGCGTGCAACCCTGCAGCCCGCGCCTGGACCCAGCTCCGAATGGCGCTACCTCACGCTGCAAGACCTCATCTGGATTAACAGCGAACTAATGAAATCGCCTCAGCCCTACGACTACGACCGTTTGGAAGAAGCGACCTACTACCAATACAGCTACCGCCAGAGCCGCGATGTGCTGCTGCAGGCGGCGCGCTTTCTCTGGGGCTACCTGAAGTATCGTCCGTTCGCGCGGGGCAACCTCGCGACCGCACTGATTGCAACGCTCGCCTTCCTGCAGGTCAACGGCTACGAGACGCGCCTGCCCGTTGAGCGTGCTGCCGAATGGATTGAGCAGGTTGCCCAGCGGCGCAAGCACCCGCTGGATGCCGTCCGTCAAATTAGCGCGCCCGCCCTTGCAGGCACTCGCCCTGAGTCGCTACGCGAGCTGGCGCACCACTTGATGGAACATTACGAACCTGCGCTCCACCAGTTGGGGGAGCGGTAGGAAGTCTCTCTAAGCAGTCTGCATGCGCGAGTTCGCCCAGTGTGTCTACGCCCTTGTGCGCCAGATCCCGCGAGGAAAAGTAATGAGCTACGGTCAGGTGGCGGCGTGGTGCCCGCCGCTTACAGCGCGTCAAGTGGGGCGGATTATGGCGGGTGCGCTGGACAACGACATCCCCTGGTGGCGCGTGGTGGGCAGCGATGGCAGCCTGCGCATTCATAAGCGCGACCCGATGCTCGCCCAGCTGCAAAGAGCGTATTTGCAGAGCGAGGGCGTGCAGTTCACCCCCGACGGGCGCGTCCAGATGACCCCTGAACAAGTCGCCGACCCTGCGACCTTTTTTGCGCCGCTCCACGAGGTCTGATGAGGCGCGAGCCTGTGCCGCAAGGGTATCCTAAAGCTGGGATGCGCATCCTGGAGATTGTGTCGGGCGTGACGGCGTGCGGTGCGACGGTGCATACCCTCCAAATCGCCAGAGAGTTGCATCGGCGTGGGAACGCGATAACGCTGATGGGCAAGCCAAGTGCTTGGGTACTGGAGCAAGCACAGGCTGCGGGCGTGCCTACTGTGGAGTCGTCCATGAAACGGCTACCCTTGCGCGATTTGAAAGCTGCAGCGCAGTTTGTGCGTGCCCATCAGATTGAGGTGCTACTGGCGCATATGTCGGGAGCGAATAACTTCGCTGTGTGGCTTAGTCGGTTGGCGAAAGTGCCCGCCGTGCTGCGCGCACACGCCCACACAGTGCATTTCCACTGGCGGATGGCGCACCACATCATCGCCGTTTCCGAGCAGACACGGCGGTACCACATCACGCGTAATCTGGTTCCGCCATCGCGCATCAGCACCGTACATGGGTTCGTAGACCCCGCGCGTCTGGTTGTGCCAGACAAGGGTGCGCGGCAGGCAGTGCGGGCGGAGCTGGGGCTATCGCCCTCCGAGTTCGTGGTGGGCGTAATAGGCAACATCATCCCGCGCAAGGGGCAGATTTACCTCGTGCGTGCCTTACCCAAGGTGGTGGCGCGGTATCCACAGGTGCGCGTGCTGCTCGTGGGCGTGGTGCATCCGCCTCGCTACGGCGAGCGCGTGCGCCGTGTGGCAGAGCGACTGGGCGTCGCCGCGCATGTGCTATGGCTGGGCGAGCGTAAGGATGTGCCCCGCCTGCTGCAAGCATTAGATCTGTACGCCCTGCCCACTCTAAGCGATATGCTACCGATGGCGCTGCTGGAGGCGATGTGGGCGGAACTGCCCGTGCTGGCGACCTACGCAGGAGGTATCCCCGAAGCGATTACCGACGGCATCGAGGGCTGGCTGGTTCCCCCTAAAGACCCCGACGCGTTGGCAAGCGCACTCATCGAAATCCTCGAAAATCCTGAGGAGCGCGTTCGTCGCGCCCGCAACGCCCATCAGCGCGTGCAGCAATCGTTCACGGTAGAGACACAGGTCGCCCAAATCGAGGCGATTCTGCAACAAGTGGCAGCGCAGTACCGACGGTAAGTGCGCCAACCGCCGTTGGAGACCACCTAAGGGTGGACGGCTGAAGCTGTTGCTGTGCAAACCAAGCCCGCCTACGCGGGCTATCCAGCCGACGGAGGTCGGCTTCGTCCGCGCAGGAACGGCTTCAGCCGTTGAGCATACCGTGCTAAGTCTCTCATGGAGTATACTACTTGCGAGGTGAACATCATGCGGAACCTACTCGTTGGAGCGACACTGATATTGGCACTCCACAGCGACGCACAGACGCTCAAAGTGGGCGATCTCGCCCCAAGCTTGCCTGTGGCGAAGTGGATCAAGGGGCAGCCCGTCAAGGAGTTTGAGAAGGGCAAAGTGTATGTCGTGGAGTTCTGGGCAACCTGGTGCGGTCCGTGTCGACGGACTATCCCGCATCTGACCAAGCTCGCTGAAAAGTACAAAGACAAAGCCACGATTATTGGTGTCAGCATCTGGGAGCGCGTCGATGAGAAGAACCCTGAGGCGCACATTCAGCACGTGGAGCAGTTCGTGCAGCAGATGGGCGACAAGATGAACTATGTGGTCGCAGTGGATGGCGCCGACGGCGCGACGGCAGAAGCTTGGATGGTGGCGGCGGGACAGAACGGCGTGCCTACCGCATTCGTGGTAGACCAGCAAAAGCGCATCGTGTGGATCGGGCATCCGATGGTCAACCTCGACAAAGTGCTGGAACAGGTAATTGCGGGCAATTTCGACTGGCAAGCCGAAGCGGCACGCCTGAACGCCGAAATCGAGCGCCAACGACGCCTGCGCGAGCAGCGCGCCGCCATTCAGAAGGACTACGCGGAGTTCTCTCAGCTCATGCGCCAGAACAAGCACGCAGACGCACTCAAAAAACTGGATGAGATGATTTCGAAGTACCCCGAGGTTCCCACGCTCAAGGTTGTTCGCTTTGAGACGCTCGTGCTGGTCGACGAGCAACAGGCGTATGCCTACGCGCGACAGCTGGCGCAAAACGAGTTCAAAGACGACGCCCTCATTCTCAACCAGTTGGCTTGGCGAATTGTGGATGACAACACGAGGCTACCCCTCAAGAACCCCGACTACCAGACTGCAATCGTCATCGCGCGCCGCGCGGTCGAACTCACAAAGGAGAAAGACGCTATGATTTTGGATACGCTTGCCTACGCCTACTTCAAACACGGCGATGTGCAGAACGCGCTCAAGTACCAGAAGATGGCGGTCGATCTGCTGGAGCAAGACACCTCTTTAGACGAATCGGCGAAGCGAGAGATTCGCGACCGCTATGAAAAGTTCAAAAAAGCGGCGGAAAAATAGGGGGGCAGGTTCGCCTTTGAGGCACTCGTAAATTCAAATGCGCTTGAACCGCCTCTCTATGTCGCCCCAGCTGAGTGTGATGGTAATCGGGCGTCCGTGCGGGCAGAGGTAGGGGTTCTCGGTGCGGGCGAGGTCCTCGATAAGTTTGCGCATTTCGGGCAGGCTCAGCGGGTCGCCTGCCTTCACTGCGAGCTTGCACGCGGTGGTCGCCCAGATTTGCTCTCGAGCAACAGGCAATCGCCGACTGACGGTGAGTTCGACAAGCTCATCGATGATGTCGCGCAAGGTCTGCACGGGGTCACCTTTCAGCGCGGCGGGCACAGCGCGTATCAGGAACGCATCCTGCCCGAACGGTTCCAACTCGAAGCCGACCGCTCGCAGTTCGGGTAACTTCTCTTGCAGGAGTAGCGCATCGCGCCGACTGAGCTGCAGCGGTTCGGGCGCGAGCAGATGCTGCTTGGGAATCGGCAGTGCGCCCCGATTGCGGCAGAGTTGCTCGTACAGCACGCGCTCGTGCGCCACATGCTGGTCAATCAGCACCAGCCCCTGCCGTGTAGAGGCGACGATGTAAGTGTTCTGGACTTGTCCCAGAATCCGCAACTCTTCCAGTAGGTGGGCGAAGGGGAGATGCGCAGTGGAAATTGGCTCCGCGCTCAGCGGGAGCGGTACGGCGGCGTTCTCGCTGTCGGCTCCTGTGTCCTCGCCCGTGCGTCGCGTCGGCGTCCTGCTGACGAGGCTGTTCTCTGCAAAGGGCGCGCCTGCAACATCCGACGGCGCGGACGCCGTCGTACCCAGAGGTTCTTCCGTCGGCGGGACGCGAAGGCTACGGGAGCCTTCGTCGGCAGGGACACCGACGCTACGATTGGCGGTAGCGTCCGCGTCTCGCGGACGAGAACCGTCGGCGGGGACGCCGACGCTACCGAAGCCCTCGTCGGCGGAGACGCCGACGCTACGAGGCGCAGAGACGGTTTCCGCGCTCGGCTCCTCTGCACGGACAGGGATGTCGGTGCTACCAAGCCCTGCTCGCTGCATCAGAATCTGGTGAATCGTCTCGGTGTCGGGCATGCGTGGCGGCGTGATAACTTCGCGGCGTGGCGCAGTGGGAGGCAGGGCGCTGGGGATCATCCCGTGCTGCAGCAGCGCGGCGCGAACGGCGTTCACCATCGCCTCGAACACCGCTTGCTCGCGAGCGAAGCGCACCTCGATTTTTGCAGGATGCACATTCACATCCACCAGGCGCGGGTCTAAGCTCACCAGCAGCACGCATGCGGGGTAGCGTTTCTCAGGGGTGAGGCTTTTGTACGCTTCATCCAGCGCGGCAGTGAGCGTCTTGTTGCGCACAGGACGCAAGTTCACATAGAAGTATTGATGCTGGCGAGTGGGGCGCGTCCTGTGCGGGGGCGCAACCAAGCCCCACACGCGGATGCCATCCCGCTCGTAGTCCACTTCCACCATGCCCTGCACCATCTCGCGCCCCCAGACCGACGCGACGGCTGTAAGCAGGTCGCCGTTGCC
>JANXCK010000219.1 GCA_025060055.1 Fimbriimonadales bacterium
GACCGTTGCGCACTCCCTTGCGCACGGGCGAGTCGGCGGGACTCGCCTGGTTGTGGCGTGGGTTCATCGTGCGCTGGAACACAGCGCGGAGCTGCGAGTAGCTCCCTGCTGAGCCGGGCGCAATCGCGCTGATTCGGTACACGCGCGGGCGATAGCTCACAGTGACGATGTCGTTTAGGCGCGGTGCGAAGTTCACGAACCGAACCGTGCCGTTATTCGGGTCAACAACGATGCGCCCTTTGGGTAGTAGGTTCACGACCTGACCACTCGCGTCGCGCACAGGCTCGTTGTAAACGAACTGCATCAGCCCAGTCTGCTCGTCGACAGTCGGTGCTTGCAGGACGAACCGCCGCGGATCGCGTGAGTCGCGCTGAAGTATAACGGAGACGCCGTTAACCTTGATATCGATGTCGGGCGCATTCGGGTCGCTGTTCCAGCCACGCTCTAAGGAAGCCCAATCGAGGTGGCGCACGCGCCACACATTCTGCGCGGCGTCTTTTTGCGCGACCTTATCGACCACGAGGGGTAGGAACCGTTGCTGGATAGCTCCGAGTTGTTGCTCGACGCGGGTGTCGCTAAGGGTCAGCAGCGTGCCCCGATCGGGGTTCACATAGAACCGCTGCATCAAGATTTCCGCCTCGCTGCGATCTCCAACCGTGCCGATGAAGTACACATCCGCCAGGTACACGAAGCTCTGTGCAGGGTTGTTAGGATTGGCGGAGACGCGGTAGAGGTTCGCAGCGACGCTCTCGACGGAGCGCACAATCGGCGAGAGGGGCAGTCGCTGCTCGCGTCGCCACTGGGCGAACCGATCGCCTTCGGAAGCGATGTAGAAAATCTGGCTGCGTCCCGACGGTGCAGCGACATAAAACAGCCAGTTGCCCACGCCGTTGACCCCCGTGATGGAGAGGCTGGAACGCGGCACGGCAGGGTCTAAAGCGACCGCTTGCGGATCGCCAACGGGCAAGCCAGTACTTGGATCGAGCGCGGTGTAGAAGAGCAGCTCGTAGCGCTGATTGCGCAGGATAACTTCGCCTGTCCAGAACAGGAACGCACCATTCGGCGTGGTGCGCACGAACGGGCGATGATGCTTGATGGTCGCTATTTCAGCAGGGGTAAGCGAGCGTCCCAGTCCTAAAGCTTCCACGAACAGGTTGCCATTCGGGTCGCTCGGATAGGGTCCGAACAGATCGCCCCACCAGCGGTTCAGCGACTCTGCCACCCAGCCGTTGGTGGTGCGTACCTGATTTTGCAGCGTGCCGCGAGCGTTCCAGTTCAGCGTCGCCTTGTAGAGGTAGAAACTATCGGGGCGGCTGCTTGGGTCGGCGCGGTTGCTCGCCCAGTAAAGGTGCAGCTTGCCTGTCGCGGGATCGCGGAAGGCGGCGGGCGTGATGTCGCTGACGCGTGGCGCATTCTGGTCAGGCAACGGGTCAATCATCGGCACGACACCGCGATTCGTGCCGCCTGTAAGCTGCGTCTCGCGCACGCGCACCACCACGCGCACCGGTGGCGTGGCAAACGGACCGTCTACGACTCCTGGCAGGACGCCGCTGGAGCGGTACGGCGAAAGCAGCTGCGAGTAAACACCCATCGGCTGGAACGGCGGGATGGCTATCGAAACCTGCGGCTTCACAGGCGCTGCATACTGGATACTCGGATCGCGCCGTGCGGGAATTGCGGGAATCGTCAGCACGGTTGCGGTGTAGTCGCCCACCTGCGCCTTGGGCAAAATTGGGTAGGGCTGCAGCGCTCCTGGATAAAACGGATTGCGTTGCGGCCAGAAGGGCGCACGCCCATCCAGCGTGCTGACCACCGTCGTCCATGCGGGCATCCCCGCGAAGAAGCTGACCATGTCGGAGAACAGGTACACGGTGTCACTGGGGCTGTTGAACGCCTTGCCCAGATAAACAGGATATAGGTTCACATTCCCCTCGTTGCGCACGGTGAACGGCTTCCAAAACGGCGTGAAGATGGGGTTGTCGGGGCGGAAGGTCGAGCTGGGCACATTCGCGAACAAGTTGCCCCAGTTGAAGCCGAACCCTGCAGGTAGCGAGCCAAAATCGATGGTCTGCTCCTCAATCACCATGCGCTCATCAGGCTGCACAGTGGCAACTGTGTCCAGTACACGATAGGCTTCAATCCGCAACTCCTGAGTGACATTCCCCATCAGTACGCTCTCCAGCCCGTCGAAGCGCCCGTTGTTGTTCGAGTCGGCATAGATGTAGCTTGCGGAGGCGTAGCCGTTGAGGTTCGCAGGCTGGAAGCGCGGAATATCGATCTGTACTTTGACCGCGTTGCCGCTGCGCAACAGTCGCCCAGTGGCACGCTGCAAATCGATTGCTCCGTCCAGCAGCATCTGGACGCGTCGCCCTGAGAGGTCGGGATAGTCAGGGCTGCGGTTCGGAATCCGGGTGGGCAGTTCCTCCCATGGCAACGGTCGGATGACCGACGCCGCACCCCCTTGCCATTGCATGTCTCCAACATACGCGCGCACGTTGATGGCAAGGGGCGCGGGATTAGGGGTCTGTGGAGAGCGACGATCGCGTACCTCGAAATCGCCGAATATACTCTTGCCGTGTTCACCGGTGCCCACTGGGAGAGCCTGTCCCTGCGCGTTGTAAAAGCGGGTACGCACCTGGAAGCTATCGCGCCCACTATTGTTGCCGTTGAACAGGTTCTCAGTGGTTCCGCCAAGCCCCACCGCGCCGATGCCTCTTAGCTCAAGCGGGTTCGCCACACCGAAGCGCCAGCCCGCGCCCGAAAGCAGCGCATCGCGATCCTCACCGCCGTAAGGGGGCGTTTCGATCGAGCCGTTGCGCCCAGGACGATCGATTCCAGGCGTCTCAAGGGCGAGGTCGGAAGTCCAGTTGCTCGAGCCGAACTTCACCTGCAGATCGTAGCGTGGGCCGGGGGTGAAAAAGTCGTTGCCCCGCGATTGGATGGTAATCGATTGGACAGCGACCCAGTATTCCTCGCCGTCGCGCTCGAGGCGACGGGGTGTGATCGTGTAGTCCTGACCAACCCGCGTGTTGCCCGGACCGATGACTTGCACCTGCAGCGGTCTGGAGTCTGTTCCCTGCTTGAAGTTCCACAGTACGACATAGAAGGTATCGCCCCACTCCAGCGCGTCGGGGTACTCTGGTTCGAGATCTTCGGGCAGTATCGTGCCGTTAGCGACAGCATCGGCAAGCTCCTTGCGAGTGGTCACGGACACTTTGAGCTTGGAGTAGTCGGAGCCGCCCGGTGTGGGAGTCTCTCCTGGCGGTTGAATCTGCTCCCCTAAACCCGTCTCAGGGGGCGCACTCGCCACGCCAAGAACGTTGTAGGCATACACGATTCCCGCATCATCAGCGGCGTAGAGCCAGTTGTCCAGCACTGCGGGCGAGGCAAACACGGTGTTGGCGTACAAATCCCACCCCTCGAAGACTTTGCCTCCACGGCTGTTGACCTGTTCGTCCGCGTGCAAGGCGAGCAGGGTGCCAGCGTTCGTCGCCACCACCACAGCAGGATGGGTCGCCACCACATCGCCTTGGGCGTTGGTGTCGCGCACGGTGGTAAACACAGGCGAGCTGAAGACCTGACCGCCAATGTTTTCGCTGATGTGGAGCAGTTCGCCCGTATCGGCGTTGAACGCAATAATGCGGGCAATCAAACCGCCCACATACACCACATTCGTGTTGATACCACGGTAGAGCAGGTTCTCCACCACCAGTGGCGAGCTGTAGTAGAACGCAAGTTCTGGAATGGTGGGCGCGTTCAAGGCGGGGCGTGCCCACACCAGCGAGCCGTTATCGGCTTTGACCGCGTATAGGCGCCCGCCACCAAGTCCCCCTGTGGTGAAGTAGACGCGCCCCAGTGCCACTGCGGGGGTGGCGGTCACAGGCTCGATGGGGTTCTCCTCTTCAGGCGGGTACATCCACGCAACCCGCTCGTCGCGTGGTGTATTCGGGTTATCCCGAACGCGGAAGTTGAGGGCAATCAGTCGCCCGAACCGATTGCCACCCTCCGTGCTGCCGATATACACCAACTGCGTGGCAGGGTCATAAGCAGGCGTAGAAACAAATGCTGCGCCATCACGATCGTACTGTCCACGCAAATAGGTGGAGGGGTTGTCAGGATTCAAGTCGGTGTTGATGAAATAGACCGAGCCAGCAGGGTTGCCAATCACCACCAGATTTTCCTCTTCCAAAATCAGCGGCGAGGCATAACTGAAGCTGGTGGAGTTCAATGGCTTGACAATCCAGTAGACCTTCGTTTCGCCAGGGCGCGTGTCGTTGACGCCGTCGCCGAGCGCGTCGACGGCGTACACCGCGCCGTTTTGTGCGCCGAACACGACGACCCAGCGCGTCTCGGTGCTGTTCCCATCGCGCACGCGTACTCTCCCGACGGCAGGTGTGGAGAGCACAGCGTTGCTCAGTCCCTCCGCGCTCACTACGCGAATCGCGTCGGCAATCACACGCTGCGCGCCCACCCGCACATCTTCGGGCGAGTAGTTGGTCACGCTAATCTCGTAGGTGCGCCCGCTGCGCATCGGCACAGGAAGCTGGTTCAGCAGCACCCAACGCCCGCCAAAGCGTTGATCCACGCGCACCACAAGCGGGTCTCCTTCGTTCTCGATCACATACTCCGCTTGGCGCGCGTTCTGGTCGTCGGAGGGGAACCACGCAAACACATAGTACTGCCCCGAAGTGGGTGCTCGGACTTTCCAGTAGGCACGCTGGATGTTGCGGGCGTCGTCGGTCGGGCTAATCTCGTGGTAGGTTCGTTGTTCGGGGTCGAGACCGTAGGCGTCGCCCAAGTCACGGCTGGGCGTGAAAGCTCCTGCAGTGAAGTTGCCGCCCGCATCGTCGAAGATTTGCCCCCTGCCCTGCTCAGGCAGGTCAGGCACGCGGAGCGTCCAGCGCACACGTGCCCCGCGCGTACCAACGGGGTTCTCCACGCAGGTAATCGTGCCGTTGCCGTTGGCGATGTAGACCAGATGATTGCCTGGATCCAGCGGGCTGCGGATAGCCACGGGGGAGGCTTGCACCGTGCCGTAGTCGGGCACAAAACGCACCGCATCCGCTGCCACAATCGGCGGATCGGTAAGCGAGTAGTCGGGACTACTCCTGCGAATTATGTTGTTGAGTGTCACGACAATAGAGGTATTCCCGTCGTGATAGAACGGTTGATCGCTCAGCGGTCTCCAGCCGCCGACGTTTTGGTCGAGGTAAACCGTCGTTGTGCGTCCCGTTGAATCGGTCACGACGTATTCGGCGCGGCGTGCATAGGGCACGGGCAGCGAGCCGATGCGCGTGTCGTCGCTGGGCACATACACGAAAATCCGATAGTACCCAGGTAGGAGTACACCGCTGCGCCAACTGAAGGTAGCGACGCTGGGGGCTGGATCGCCGAAATTCTGCGGCTCACGCACGCACTGAACGTACTTGTAGGGCGCAGGCGTGTCGGGGTTTTCACGGTACGGGTCATTTGCCCGCTCCGATTCTGAAGGAACCTTCCACACACCTGCAGGTGTCTCGCTGGTAAGCCCTGTGTTGTCGTTGTCCACAACGACAGGCGCGCGCACCGAGCGGATGTCGGGCAGCGTCCACGCCAGCAAGAAGTTCACCGTGCTGCTGCGGGCGTTCGTCGTGGTTCCCGTGCGCTGATTGCTACCGCGATGGGTACTCCAGCTGTCTTGCGCGAACGCGCTCGACAGCATTCCAACGCTAACAATCAGCCCTGTCAAGCTACGCTGCATCCGGCTTCTCCAAGTATGCCTTCGCCCCGCCATCATCTTAGAAACCTCCCCTGTCTGCCGAGCTGGGCTTGCGCAACGGCGACGAACCGCTTAGCTCGGGTCGATCCAGTGTACTCCAGACAATATAACCGTTGTATCGGTTAGGATCAGGATTATTCTGATTTTGGGAGTAGTTTTCCCAATACTCCTTAGCATTTAGCTCAAACACTTCTCCAGGAAACTCCTGCACTTGCTCTCTGTTGTTAGAGAGCACGAGCGTTGTGCCGTTGTAGCTGTTCACAATCAGCACATTCCCGTTGTCCAAGTAGCGTGCTTGGCGCGGTTTGAACAAAATCGGACGCCGCAGGTTGCCTTCGCTATCGATTGCAAGCGGGCTGCCGCCCACGAGCCGTCGCATCAAGTTCGTGTAGACCTCGTTGGGCAGCATCCATGTGACGGGCAGGGTGTCGCTAATGTTTCCCGTGAGAGGCACTTGCAACTCGTAGACGCCCGTGCTGGTGGTGACCAACAGGTAAAGCCCCGCGGAACCTGTGCCGCTGGCGCTCCTTTTGGCGGTGTCCAGCGCCACGGGTGCGAGGATGGGCACGATGCGTCCGTCAGGCAGAATCATGCGACGAATGTATAGAGTCTGGTCGCGCCCGTTCACGATGAGTTGTAGGGTAATCATCCCAGCTTCGGGTGTGAGCGGGTCTTGCGGGGTGGGTGCGCTGTTGGAGTTCGGCGTGTTGCTAATCGCGGCTTCGAACGCGCTCACAGCGGCGTTTTGCACCAGCGTTGCAAACCCGATGCGCGTGGTTTGCCCGTCCCAATACTCAAACCGCTGCGCCGACACATAGCGGTAGTTGCGCTCCAATCGCTGAGCGGGCGTCATCCAGTAGAGCACGCCCAACATCGGTACGCGGCGCGTCTCGTTGCCCTGCTGATAAGCCCACTCGACGGGCGGACCCACTGTGAAGGTGCGCAGGTCGACGGTGTAGCGATCGACGATATCGACCACGCGTGCGTTGCCCGCATCGGCAATCGTGTAGTGAATCCAGTATTCCCACTCTTGGCGGTTCACATACGGGTTGCGACGCGCGGGCACATACTCTGTCCAGACTGTGACATCGGTGGGGTTGCGCAGGGTCTCAGGTGCGCCGCTAATGTAGTTCGAGCCGGGCAAGCGGTTTTGCTGCGCCCACGCCTCATCGCGCAGGTCAAGTACCCCCTCTACTTGGTCATCCGCGTTGCGAATAGCGATACGGTCGGGTATGAAGCGTGTGATGGTGCGGATTTCCGCGCCCGCGCGGTCGATGATTGCAACGCGGTTGCGCTCTGGCTCCACAATCAGCAGCTCGTTTTCGCCATAGCGATACACGCGCGCGTTAGGCGTTATCGGGTAGCGTCCCTTGCTGGGCACGATTGAGCCTGTGTAAAACTCCAGCTGTGTGTTCTCGGTAGACCAGACCACGCGCCCAGCGGTGTCGACTTCCAGCAGGCGGTTCTCA
>JANXCK010000272.1 GCA_025060055.1 Fimbriimonadales bacterium
CGCTTGCGGTTCTTCTCAATCAGCAGCACTTCGTAGCCGTGCTGATGCAACGCCTTCGTAAGGTGATAGCCAATGTCGCCACCGCCTGCAATAATCACATACATCGCTGCCTCCTATTCCGTTGGCTGCTCTGCCTCTAACTCGTTCAGCACCTCAAACACCTGCGCAGGTTGCAACGCCACCTCGCCCAGCACCTGCGAACGCACCACCTGCGCCCCCTCAAACCACCCCAGCGAACGATAGCCCGTCGCCTCGTACACCAACACCTCAATCGCCCGTCGGGCAATATCCACTGCCCACACCTCAGGCACGCCCAGCGTGTGATAATCGCGCACCTTGTCTGCCCACGCGGTGTCGGTGTCCGACGGCGACAGCACCTCAATCACCAAGTCGGGGGGCTGCTCCAAGCGCGGCGCGTCGGCAAGCTCAGTCAGATGGGCAAACCGCGCTCTGGAGAGAAACATCAGGTCGGGCTGTCGTGTGCGCACAGGAGCGCGTTGCACCACCACATCATACGGTGCAGTGAGCAGTTCGCCCAAGCGCTTGCCGCGCACAACAGGCGCGATAACCAGCATCAGTTGCCCCACAACCAGTTGATGCTTGAAGGTAGGCGTTGCCAACGGTTTCACCTCGCCGTCGATGATTTCGTAGTGGGTCAGGTCGCTGGGCAAGTTCAAGTAGCCCTCCCAGTCTACCACGATTCGCTGCTTGGGTTCAGCAGTTGCGGTCGTCATTGCACAACACCCCCTACAGTGCAGCTTCTCCGCGTTCGCCCGTGCGGATGCGGATGGCGTCTTCCACTTCCGTTATGAAAATCTTGCCGTCGCCGATTTCGCCTGTCTGTGCTGCCTCGATAATCGTGCTGATAATCTCTTCCACGCGCTCGTCAGGCGCGACAACCTCGATCTTGATTTTGGGGAGCAGGTTCAGCGTGTAGGTGCTACCGCGATACTTCTCGGTGTGCCCCTGCTGCCGTCCGAAGCCGCGCACATCGGTAATCGTCATCCCGTGGACGCCGATCTCGCTCAAGGCTTCCTTGACCGCCTCGAATCGGATGGGGCGAATGACTGCCTCGATGCGCTTCATCGTTCGGACACTTGTAGTTTACCCCAACCAGCGAGCGCATCGGGCAGGGGATTAGGGCGGATTCTCGGCGTTCTTGTCGTGGTCATTGGCGTTTTCCCGATTGGGTGGTTTTGGGGGTGGCGCAGCAGGGGCGGCGCGCAAGATATGCACGCGCACCTTGCGCCTGCCGAACTGGAATGCCTGTCGGCGAGTGGCATAGCATAGGTCAATCTTGTAGCCTTTGATAGCACGCCCCGTGTCGGCAGCGATTGCCATCCCGTAGCCTTCTACATACAGCACCGTGCCCAGCGGGATGACGCGCGGATCGACGGCGACCAAGCCGTAGCCTGCAGGTAGACCTGTGGCAGTGCGCCCTGTGCCCGTGCCGCCCCCGCTACGGTGGGGAGTGTACGCGCTCGCACGCATCTCCAGTATCTTCGTGGTGCGGAACGCGGCGTTCCTGCCCACGGCACCGCGCGAGGCGATATGCCCATGCACACCAATTTCGTAGATGCGCGGCTGCGGCGGCTCGAGGATTTGCTCTTCGAGCTTGACGCGCCTCACCAGTTTGCCGTTGCGGTAGTACACGCGCCAGATGACGAGCTTCTCGCCTGGTCTGCCCTCAGCTTTCAGCACTTTATGGCGCGGGGGTAGACGCCGATTCACCTCAAACAGTGTGGGGGGCGGCGTCAGTTCGCGCCGCTCAACGATTTGGGTCGTCGTTTTGTGATTGTCGCGAGGGTTCTCCGCACAGCCCAGCGCGCTCAGCACTACAGCACTAAGACCGACCAGCAGCCCTCGCCACAATCCACCCCTGTCAGCGTTCCTTCGCTGTCTCATGGTAGACCTCCCTTTGCGAAACCGCTACAGGCTCCGCGAAGTGTCGCCCAGGTTTGGACGGCGTAGTATACCCCACTGAATTACCGTTTTTTGAACACCACTACGGTCGCGCCCTCGCCCCCTTCCGTGTTAGGCGGATGGTAGCGGTCGCGCACCTGCGGATGGCGCTTGAGATAGTCCCACACCATCTGACGCAGCGCGCCCGTGCCTTTGCCATGCAAGATGCGCACAGTGTCATACCCTGCCAGAATCGCGTCGTCGAGGTACTTCTCCAGCAGCGGTTGCGCTTCCTCGACGCGCAGTCCGTGCAGGTCTAACTCCAACGGCACAGGTTGCGCAGGGCGGGGGCGTTTGACGCGGGCAGGCGTCGGCGCGGGCGTTTCCAACGGCTCAATATCACTAACGGCAACAGGCATGCGCACCTTGCCAAGATAGACCTGCGCATGGGTGCCGTCAGGCAGCTCGGCAAGCGTGCCTATCTGGTTGAGGCTGCGCACGCGCACGCGCATCCCGACCTGCCAAGCGACGGGCGCACTCGAAGTGGGCGTGTCCGCAGGCTCGACACGCTGGGTGGCACGCGCCTGGTCTATCAGGGTAGTCAGTTGCTCGCGGAGTTGAGCGGTGTGTTTGCTTTCACGCGAGGCTTGGCGCAGCTGACGCAGAATTTGCTCCGCTTCGGCACGCACGCGCTCCAGATACGCCTCCGCCTCCTGCTGCATGCGCTGGCGCAGCATACGCTTCTCCGCCTCCAGCGTGGCGCGTTCCTCGTTGAGGCGCGCCTCGCGCTGCGCCAGCTCCGCCAGCTTGGCACGCCACTCGGTCTCGGCTTGCTCGGCGGCGCGACGGGCGCGATCCAGATCCTGAATCATCTCGCTGAAACGCACTTCCTGAGCGCCCAGCGATTCGCTTGCGCGTTGCGCCACGCGCTCTGGCAGCCCGAGCCGTCGCGCGATTTCAATCGCGTGGCTGGCGCCAGGCACGCCCATCAGCAGGCGATAGGTGGGCTGAAGGGTCTCCAAGTCGAACTCCATCGCGGCGTTGATCAGGCGCGGGTGGTGATAGGCGAACGCTTTGAGTTCGCCATAGTGGGTGGTGGCAACGACACGCGCCTCACGCTCCAGAAGCGTCTGCAGAATTGCCCGTGCCAGCGCCGCGCCCTCCGTTGGGTCGGTTCCTGCGCCGAGTTCGTCCAGCAGCACAAGGCTGAAGCGCCCTGCCTGCTGCAGGTAGCGGATAATGTGGCGCATGTGCCCCGAAAAGGTCGACAGCGACTGCTGCAGGCTCTGCTCGTCGCCGATGTCCGCAAAGATGCCGTTGGGAATGGCAACACGCGAGCCGTCTTTGGCAGGGATGTGTAGCCCCAGCAGGCTCATCAGGGTCAGCAGCCCCAGCGTCTTGAGGCTCACGGTCTTGCCGCCAGTATTGGGACCCGTGATAAGCACGCCCAGCCAGTCGCGTCCCAGCTCAATATCGATGGGCTTGACGACCGCACGCGCGATTATCGGATGGCGTGCGCCGCGCAGCTTCCACTCACCCTGCGTGTTGAGCTGGGGCATCGTGCAGTCCCAATCGAGCGCGAGCCTGCCCGCAGCGATAATCGCGTCCAGCTGCGCCAGCGCGTCGATGGTTTCGCGGAGCTTCGCCGCTTCCGCTTCCACCGCTCGCGACAGCCCGTACAAAATCGCTTCGATCTCTTCCTGTTCGGCAGATTGCAGCTCGCGCAGGCGATTGCCGAGTTCCACCAGCGGTTCAGGCTCGATGAACAAGGTGGCGCCGCTGGCGCTGGCGTCATGCACGATTCCTTTCACGCGCCCGCGCGAGTCGCTGCGCACAGGCAGGCAGTAGCGTCCGCTCCGAATGGTGTAGTGTGGCTCTTGCAACGCATCGCGCAGGCTATGGATGAGTCGGTGCAGCTCTTCGGTGATGCGCTTGTGCAGGCGTTGCTGGTCACGCCGTAGTTGCGCCAGTCGCTCGCTGGCGGAGTCCAGCACCTCGCCTGAGGGCGCGATGCACTGGGCAATCTGCTTTTCCAGTTGGCTCAGCGTGTGCAGGCGTTCGGCATGCACGGCAAGGCGCGGGTAGCGTTCAGCACGGGGCAGCAAGTGGCTTTTGTACAGGCGCGCTGCGTGCAGGAGCTTTTGAACACCGAGCAACTCCTCAGGGCTGAGGATGCCGCCTTTCTCAGCTTTTTGCACGGCAGGGCGCGTTTCGGGGGCGCGCAGCGGAGGCGGCGGCTCGCGCTGCAGCAGGCGCACGGCGTCGTCCGTCTCCTGCAAACGCAGCGTGACCAACGCCTCGTCGCAACTGGGCGTGCGTTGCAGGGCACACTCGCGTCCGAACGGCGTCTCGGCGCGACGCGCCCACTCCTGACGCACATAGTCCAGCTCCAGCACCTTGAGCGTGTGCGCGTCCCACTCCATCGGCAAGATTGTACCTGCGATAGGGTATCCTCTTAGCGGAGGGATTGTTCGATGGCTGGACATTCCAAATGGCACAACATTCGCATTCGCAAGGGCAAGCAGGACGCGCTGCGCAGCAAACTGTTCACGAAGCTGGCGCGCGAGATTATGGTGGCGGCGAAGTTGGGTGGCGGCAACCCTGACGCGAACCCGCGCCTGCGACTTGCGATTGAGAAGGCACGCGAGAACCACATGCCCGCCGACAACATCAAGCGTGCCATCCAAAAAGGCACGGGCGAGCTGGAAGGCGTGAACTACGAGGAGGTCACTTACGAGGGGTACGGTCCGGGCGGTGTGGCGATTATGGTGGAGTGCCTCACCGACAATCGCAACCGCACAGTCGCCGAATTGCGCCACCTGTTCTCCAAGCACGGGGGCAACTTGGGCGAGACGGGCAGCGTCGCATGGCAGTTCCAGCGCCAAGGGGTCATCACCATCCCTGCCGAAGCGATTAGCGAGGAAGAGCTGCTGGAGATTGCCTTAGACGCAGGCGCGGACGATGTCACGCAAGAGGAGGAGTTCTTCCGCGTGCTGACGACGGTCGAGGACTTCCATCGCGTGCGTGAGGCGTTGCAGGAGCGCGGGCTGCCGATTGCTGAGGCGCAGCTGGAGCTGACCCCGACGACCACTGTGCGGGTGGAGGGCGAGACGGCGCAGAAGCTGATGCGCTTGTTGGAAGCCCTCGAAGACCACGACGATGTGCAGCACACCTACGCCAACTTCGACATCCCCGACGAGGCGTTTGCCAGCGTTTCATAAGGCAGGTTGAGGCACGGATGCGCACGGCGCCGCCTGCAGCGACCCTGCTGATGTTGGGGGTCAACACAATCGCTCTGCTTTGGCTGGAGCGTCGCGCCGAGTCGGTGGAGGCGTGGGGGTTCATCCCTGCGCAGCCGACGCTGTTGAGTGCGTTCACCAGCCTGTTTGTGCATGCGGGCTGGTTGCACTGGCTGAAGAACGCGCTGTTTTTGGGGCTGTTTGGATGGTATGTGGAGCGGGCGTTAGGTTGGCGGCGCTGGCTGGGGCTTTACTTGCTCAGTGGCTTGGGGGCGGTGGGCGTTCACTGGGCGATGAGCCTCACAATTCAGCCTGCGCTGTATCGCGAGGGTCTGGTGGGTGCGTCGGGCGCGATTTCAGGTCTGGTGGGCTACTTCGCATTGCGGTTCTATCGGCGTCGGGTGCGTGTGCTGTGGGCGTCGCCGCACCGCTGGGGGCTGGCAGTGCCGATGTGGGTGGGTGTGCTGCTGTGGGTGCTGCTGCAAGGCGCGGGCGCGATTCTGGAAGCGGGGCAAACGACGCCCTCCGAGATTGGCTACTGGGCGCATCTGGGCGGGTTCGCCATAGGACTGACGCTCGCCCTGCTTTGGGGCGCAGGCGCAGCGGGCGAACGCGAGTATCTAACACAGCAGGCAGAGCAGGCGTTGCACGAAGGCGCGGCAGGCGACGCGCTACGCTGGCTGCAGCCACTGCTGCACGAGCCACAGCCTGAGCCATACCCACTCTACCTGCAAGGCGTAGCGTGGACGATGCTGGGCGATATTGAGGAGGCACGCGTTGCCTTCAAGCGGGCACTCCAGCGCGCCCTACAACAGGACAACTATCCGCTGATACGGCGAATCGCCGAGCGTGTTGCCGAAATAGACCAACTGCACACCCTTGAGATGCCGACCCTGCGCGCCCTGTTTCAGCACGCGGAGAGACACCGCGATTTGGGACACGCGCTGCGCTGGCTGGCGCTGCTGACTCGCCACCCTGACACGCCTGAACGCCCAGAGTGGCTGCTACTGCAAGCACGCCTGCTGCAGCAGCAGGGTCAAACTGACGCTGCCAAAGCCGTGTTCCAGCAGATTATGACCGACTATCCCGACTCGTTGCAGGCGGCGATGGCGCGGCTGGAACGGCGGGGATAGAAGAGAGCGTGTCGCGTACACGCGCCAGCAGCGCTGCGGCTGCGTCGCGCATTCGGGCAGTTCGAGAGGGAAGTTGCGCCCGCAGCGAGTCGCATTCTGCCACAAAACGAGTCCATACTTCGGATAGATTGTGCCCAGAAAGCGTCTCCAAGCTGAGGGCAGGCAAACCTAACGGTTTTGCGAAGGCTTCGACTTTCGGGTCGTAGGAGATGCACAGCGTAGGGACGCCCTGCGAGGCAGCGAAAATCGCCCCGTGCAGGCGCATCGCGACCATCCCCTCCAGCGAGCGTATAGCACCAAGCAGTTGCGCTGGATGCGTAGGTGGGGGCAGCACGCACGCGCCACTCGCCTCTGCAATCGCCTCGCACAGGGCGCGATCCTGCGTCTCCTGCATCGGAATCAGTAGTGCGCGGTAGCCGTGTGCCTGTATCTGGCGACAGAGCGCAGTGAATGCCTGCTGCACAGGCGCGTCTTCCCAACAGCGCGGGGCAAGCCCCATCCAGCGCGAGTCGGCGTCCAGTTCGTAGTGCGGGGGCTGGGGCGCGAGCATCCAAGTGAGGTCGGCATCAACCGTAGCGTGAGCGACGCCCAGCTTACGCAGTAGCCCCGCCGACTGTTCGTCGCGCACGCTCAGAAACGGCACTTTGCGCAGAGTCGCCCTCACAAGCACGCGACTGATACAACGGCGCAGCGGACCCATACCCTGCCCAACCAGCAACACCCGACCGTGCGTTCGCACCCCCCAGCGTACCAGCGCAAGGTAGTACAACAGCGAGCGCAGGCTGGTCGCATCTTGCAATAGGCTGCCGCCACCGAAAATCAGCGCGTCAGAGCCTCGAATCGTTCGGCGTATGGCGCGTAAGCCCATGCGCGGTATTGCCGAGACGCCGTAGGTTGCCTTTGTGAAGGCGGGGTCAGCGGACAGCACGCATATCTGCACAGGTTGGGCTTGGACAGCCCTCTCCGAGCCATGTGCAATTGCCTGCAACAGGGTTGCCAGTGCGCCTTCATCGCCCCAGTTGCGATAGCCGTAGTAGCCCGCAATCACCACTCTCATCCGCGCAGGCGAGACTCTACCCGATAGCGCGTGCGAAACTCGCGGTAGAGCGCGTCATACAAGCGAGCGGCGTCGGGGTTAGGCGTGAACCGTGCCTGCACGGGCGCATACCGCTCCAGCAATCCCCAGTCAGTCCAGCCCATGCCGACTGCGCCGAGCATGCCCGCGCCGCGCACGGTTGCCATCTGCGGCTGCGCCATTTGCCAAATTTCGCGATGCAGCACATCGGCAAGGATTTGCGCCCAGACAGCCGAGTGTGCGCCACCACCAATCAGCCGGATCGGGTTCAGCTGCCTGCCCGCAAGCCGTTCCACCGCCTCCAAGAGCCATCGGGCGTTCAGTGCGACGCCTTCCAGGATGGCACGCGCCATCTGTGGACGCCCATGCTGCAAGCTTAGTCGGTAGAAACCGCCCCGAATGTGCGGGTTCTCGACGGGTGTGCGCTCGCCCACCAGCCACGGGGCAAAGCGCAGACCGTCCGCGCCCGCAGGCGACTGCGCGGCATAGGTATCCAGCTGCGCGTAGGCGTCGGATGGCGCGGCGTCGCCCCACAGCACATCGCGCAGCCAGTTCAGACACGCGCCCGCCGTCTCCTGCTCGTTCGCGATAAAATAGCGCCCTGGAACGCCCGCTGGCAGCGTTGCGATATTGCGAAAAATATCGGTGCGTTTGAACGGCACATGGCAGCTAATCCACGCAGAAGTGCTGAGTGCCATGTGCGCCTGAAAATCGCTTAGCCCCCCAGAGCCAATCGCCGTCGCGTGCAGGTCGGGTGTGCCGTTCACTACCTGCACGCCGCGCGGCAACTCCCACTCGTCGGCGACAGCAGGCAGCAGCTCGCCCAGCACCGCCGTGCTGGGATACAGGTCGGGAAACTGCTCACGCCGAAGCCCTGCGTAGCGTAGCAGCGTCGGATGATAGTCAATCCGCCCGATGTTGCGGTTGTCGGTCAGCCAGTGGAGCGCGAGTGTTTCGGGCGAGCTGGCGAATCGCCCTGTCAAGCGTAAGTTCAGGTAATCTTTCGGCTCCAGAAACTTCTGCGCTGCGCGGTAGCGGGCGGGGTCCGCGCGTCGAAGCCACAGGATGTGCGCCAGCGGGTCTTTGCCAGAGCGTGCAGGCGCGCCTCCTGTCAGATGTAGCCATGTGCGGAGCTTGAACAGGTTATAACCCATCAGGCTGGGGAAGCCGCCCACGAGCGCTGCAATGTCGGGCGCGCCGCGCGTGTCCATCCAGATTATCGCGTTGCCCAGCGGCTCGCCCGCCGCGTTGACCGCCACCGTGCCTGACCACTGCGCTGTGCAGCACACAGCGCGAATCAAATCGCGCAGCTCAGGCGCGCTTGCTATCAGGCGCTGCACAAGTCGCGTGAGCGTTGCCCACCAGACGCACGGGTCTTGCTCCACCCCACCATCGGGCGTGAACACCAGCGACTGTGGCTCCGAGTCCCACACCAGCAGTTCGCCCTGCGCCGAGACCACCGCTGCCTTCACCGCCGTTGTGCCCAAGTCGAGCGCCAAGACCATCGTCGCCTTGAAAAACCCTGATTATGCAGCGACAACAGCAATCCTGCTAATACTCGTCAGAATTTCTGGCAGGGCAAGAGACTGTCTCCAAAAGCACTGCAGCACCCGTGCTGTGCGCGGTCAAGTGGTATAATCATGGCGTATGCCCATCCTTGAGACCGTAGAGGAGATGGCGGCGTTCTTGGAGCAGAACGACGAATGGCGGCGCAGGCTGTTCGCCATTCTCATTCCGCGCTCGCTCCAGCGAATGCCTGACGAGTTAGACGAGTTTCGCGAGGAAACCCGTGCGGAGTTCAAAGCCATCCGCCAAGAGATGCGCGAAGGCTTTGAGCGCATAGATCGCGAGTTTGAAAATGTGCGTCAAGAGATGCGCGAGGAAATCGCAAGTGTCCGCCAAGAGATGCGCGAAGAGTTTGCGAATGTCCGCCGAGAGATGCGCGAAGGCTTTGAGCGTGTAGATCGTGAGTTTGAAAATGTCCGTCAGGAGATGCGCCAAGAGTTTGCGAATGTGCGTCAGGAGATGCGCGAGGAAATCGCAAGTGTCCGCCAAGAGATGCGTGAGGAAATTGCAAGCGTTCGCCAAGAGATGCGTGAAGGCTTTGAGCGCGTGGATAGGGAACTCGAGCGTTTGGGCACACAAACCAAGAAGAACACCGACGACATCGCGGAACTCAA
>JANXCK010000276.1 GCA_025060055.1 Fimbriimonadales bacterium
GCAGGGCGAGCTGGGCACTTCCCACTGCTACGAGTTCGGCGGCGATTATCGTCAGCCCCCGCAATACAGCGTCGGCATGCTGGGCGCGGAGTTCGAGTGGGATGAGCAGGCACAAGGCTACCGTATCACGCGCATCCTCACCGGCGATCCGTGGTTGGAAGAGGTCGACTCGCCACTGAATGAGCCAGGCGTAAACGCCCAAGTGGGCGAAGTGCTGCTTGCCATCAACGGTCGGCGACTCACTCGCACTTACACGCCCAGCGAAGCGCTGCTGCATCTGGCGGGCGTACCCGTGGAACTCACTCTCAGCAACGCGCACGGCGAAACGCGCATCGTGACCGTCAAAACGCTGCGCGACGAGTCCAAGCTGCGCTACCGCGACTGGGTGCGCCGCAACCGCGCGTATGTGCATGCTCGAACGAACGGGCAAGTGGGCTACATCCACATCCCCGACATGGGCAGCTGGGGCTTCTCGGAGTTCCATCGGGGTTTCCTCGCGGAGATTGCGCGTCCTGCGCTGATTGTGGATGTGCGGGCGAACGGGGGTGGGAGTGTCTCTGCCCTACTTTTGGAAAAACTCGCTCGCAAACGACTGGGCTACGATGTGCCCCGCTGGGGCAAGCCGATTCCCTACCCCTATGAGTCGGTGATGGGTCCCATCGTGGCAATTACCGATGAGCGTGCAGGCTCCGACGGCGACATGTTTAGCCACGCCTTCAAACTGATGAAACTCGGCACGCTGATTGGCAAGCGCACTTGGGGCGGTGTGATTGGTGTCTGGCCCAAGTCGCTATTTGTGGATCAGGGCTTGACCACCCAGCCAGAGTACGCCTTCTGGTTCTACGATGTCGGCTGGCGCGTCGAAAACTACGGCACTGACCCCGACATCGAGGTTGAATATGCCCCGCAAGACTACCTCGCAGGGCGCGACCCACAGCTGGAGCGAGCGATTGAAGAGGTCCTGAAACAGATGGAGGCAAATCCGCCACGCCTGCCCGATTTCGAGCCACGCCCTAAGCTACCGCTTCCCAGCAAGCTGAAATAGGCGAGTCCCAAACTGCCTCGATTCGGTGCGACGGCGTCCACGCCGTCGTCCTCGACAGCGAGACGCCGTTGCGCTTGAACCGCCTTGCGAACTTCAGCATGATTGAACCGTTGACCCCCCTCTCCCAGAGGGCGAGGGGGAACTCGGCTCCCCTCTCCTCGTGGGAGAGGGGCTGGGGGTGAGGGTCAAAAAGGGGGCTTTTAACTTTGCCATCGTCAGGCGACAACGGGACGCCGTCGTGCCTTGTGGAGCCTGCGGACTTGGAAACGATTCACAGGAAGGGGCAGGTTGGGCGAACACACCCCTGCGTTGAACTCAGCCGATACACCCTCATCAGGGCATTCCTGTCCGCACGCCTTGCGTAGCGCGAGCATCCCGTCCGTGCGTCTTGTCCGCGGGCTGTACTGGAGTCCTTTCGAATTCCCCAACTTACCTGTCCGCTTTTCGGGGCTTTTTGAGTCTTTTAAGGGTGGATGCCGCACCGCGTGAGGCGTGTCATCGGATGGCGCGACCCGTCGGCATCACGCTTACAACTTGGAGGTACGACAGGATGAAAGGGCTAAAGATTCTTGGCATCGCGCTGTCATTTGCGGCGATTCCAGCGGCGCTCGCCAGCGGGTGGACGGTGAATGTGTCTACCAGCTTGGGACAGCTGTTTCGACCGTCGCAACCTGCGGTGAACACAAGTGTGCCGTTCACTATCAACAACTCGCCGTTGCTGAACGCGCCTGCAACGGTGTTTGTGAGTACTCTGCCGCAAATTACCTTCGCCACGAATCAAAGCACCCCAGCTATTCTCACAGGCGATGGCACTTTCTTCACAGGCGGCACCTTTACCGCTGCCTACACCATCACCAGCACCAAAGCCCCCCTCACGGGTTTCGGCTTCGTGGTGCGCGGCTTCGTGTTCGATCTCGGACAAATCATCTGGACGAAGAAGGTGGTCGATCTGAACACGAGCCAGATACTCTATAACGGCGGCGGGTTCTTCAGTGGTCGTGGCTACCCGGGTGGCTCAGACGGGCTTATAGGTTTTTCCACCTTCGTCCCGCTGGCGCGCCCGTCGGCGAATGTGCAGGTCGTAGAAACCTTTATCGTGCATATCGACGGAGCGCCCGCGCCAGGTACTTCGATTGCCTCGCTACTGTTGGTGGAGCAAGACTGGGTACCTGAGCCAGCGAGTGTGCTGGTGCTGAGCGCAGGGTTAGTCGCACTGCTGCGGCGCCGCTACGTCAAGAAGTGAGACTCGGTTGGTTCTGGTTTTTTTTCTAAGCGACGCCGTGAAAGTTTGCGCGCCCTGTCCGAAGGAGGATGGGGCGCGTATGTACATACTGCACGCCGTTTCGGACGCCGTATTGCCTTACCCCCTTGCTCACTGCATGGTCGAAGGGCACTTGGCTGCCCTCACCCACGGTGCAGGAGAGGGGCTGGGGTGAGGGCAGCGCGATGCAAGTTCGCTCTGAACCGATAGGAATCGCCGTCTGAACCGTCTAATTCATAGGCGGTGAGATGATGGTCTGGCGCAAGGCAGCGCATATCGCGCTTGGATGCACGCTTCTGTTAGCGTTTCAACTCTACGGCGTCGCAGAACTGATTCGCAACGAGCCGCCACGAGGCAGCGTATTCGGACTGGTCTACTCCGAACGCACCTTA
>JANXCK010000011.1 GCA_025060055.1 Fimbriimonadales bacterium
TGCTGCACCTGCTGCGCCTCACCGCACTCTGGCTGGCGATAGACGCAACCACCTTACGCCAACAGCACACCGTGCTGGTCATCAGCGTCGTGCGCCATCCGACGGCGATCCTCGTTGCGGGGCGGGTACTGCCTGCGACGCGGCGCAGGGCGTCCTGCGCAGCCGTTGACGGGCTTTTGCGCTGCTCAGGGCACGCAGAGGGCGGTGGAAGGGCGCGCGTTTCGGTACGGAATGCGGTGGACTGTGGTGGTGTTCTGGGGGGCGTGTGCCCAAGAGCCGTGGCACTTGTTGACGGACTTGCCTGCGTCGGCGGTGTGGGGGGCGTGGTACGGGTTGCGGGGTTGGATGGAACAAGGGTTTGGGCGTTTCAAGCGTGGGGGTTGGGGCTGGCATCGGGCGCGGGGGGTGGCGCGTGGGTGGGTGTTTGGGAGTGGGTTGGTGTGTGCGTTGGGGCGGTGGGTGGTGGTGTTGGGGTTTGGGGTGGGGGGGTTGGGTGCGGTGTGGTGGGATGGGGTGCGTTGGCGTGTGTGGGGTGTGTTGGTTGGAGTGGTTGGTGTTGTGGGGGGTAGTTGTTGGGGGTGTTGGTATGGGGTGTGGGAGCGATTTTGGGGTTGGGCGAAGGAGGTGAACTCAAGTGATGTACCCTTGTCAGGTCCCCGCCATCGGCTCACGACGGCAGGATGCCGTCGCACCGTCGTGTCAGCGAGGATGCTGAAGCAACGCAATGCGTTCCGCCGCGGTTTACTGGGGGTGCGTGGGTGTTTTAGGGTGCAGGCTTGCTGGCTCGGTGTGCGGTTGTGGCGCGTGGCGTCCTGCGCACAGGCGCAGCCAGAGCAGGTCGCGCACCATCCGCAGCCCATCGCGCAGCAAGCGCACCTTCGAACCCTCTTGGTGCATCCAGCGGATTGGCACTTCCGCAATCGGGTAGCCGAGTCGCTGGGCGTAGTACAACGCCTCGAAGTCGAAGCTGAAGCCGTTGAGGCGACAGCGCGAGAAGATGTCGTGCGCCACCGCGCGTGTGAACAGTTTGAACCCGCACTGGGTGTCGTGAATCCCCCGCACAGCCAGCAGTTGCACCACCTTGTTGAAAGCGCGCCCCGCCATCTCCCGATAAAGCGGTTGACGCACAATCAGCTGCGACTCGCGCAGCGGGCGCGAACCAATCGCTATCGGATAGCCCTGTTCCAGGTACGGCTCCAACTTTTCCAGTTCCTCGATAGGGGTGGCGAGGTCAGCGTCGCTGAACAGGATGCGCTCACCTCGCGCCCGCAGGATGCCGTAGCGTACAGCGTAGCCCTTGCCCCGATTCGGCTGGTAGGCAAGCAGCGTCACCTGCGGATGGCTCTGGGCAAAGCGCAGAACGATCCCCTCAGTGTCGTCCGTGCTGCCGTCGCTGACCACCAAAATCTCATAGGTGTCGCCGCGCGCATCGAGATACTCGGTGATGCGCTGTAAAGTGCGCTCGATACGGGTCGCCTCGTTGTAGGCAGGGATGACCACCGAGAGGCGTGGGGCGTCAGTCGGCACGAAACACCTCCCGAAGAGCGTCCTCGAACGCCTCCATCGCTTCACGCCCAAACAGGCAGAACCGCACCTGCTTGAGATTTGTACCCGAATCCAGATGCGCCTTGAGCGTCTCCATCATAACCCGTGCGCCTTGCGGGAGCGGGAAGCTTCCCACGCCCATGCCTATCGCGGGCAGTGCGATGCTCTCCACCCCGTGCGTTTCCGCCAGACGCAGACTGTGCGCCACACTGCTGCGGATTGACTCGGCGGTTGCCTTGCCTCCCAAGCGCATGCTCGCTGCGTGAATCACATAGCGCGCGGGCAGCGCGCCCGCGCCCGTAATCGCTGCCTCCCCGACTTGTATCGAGCCATGGCGGTTGCATTCCTCTTGTATGCTCGGACCGCCTTTGCGGGCAATCGCGCCTGCAACCCCGCTGCCCAAAATCAAATCGCTGTTCGCCGCGTTCACAATCGCATCGACGGCTTGCTCCGTGATGTCGGCTTCGATTACCTCAATCACGACGCCCCGATAGGTTGTAGAGACCATAGCAGTAGATTTTACCTGTTGGCTGCTGGTAAGCGCCTCACAGGTGAAATCGTCCCGTTTTGGGCGCGTCGGGGACGCGCCCCTACAGGGTATTTGGGGTAGGGGCAGGTTCCTAACCTGCCCCGCAGAAAAGAGACGATTTCAGGTTGGAAGCACTTGAGCGCCTCCAACTTGAAATCGTCCCGATTTGGGGCGATGGCTTTCCTGCCATCGCCTGCGACGGCAAGGATGCCGTCGTACCAACCGCGCCTGCGGACTTCGGGATGATTTATCTTTGGAGGGACTCACCAATCAGGGGTTTCAAGCGACACGGTTCGTCAGCGAGACGCTGACGCGACGCACGCGCCCAGCATAGCGTCGGCGTCTCGCCGATGATGTGGCTTGGGCGTCTCGTCCAAGCACCCGTGGCTTGGACAGTCGTGTCCAAGCCCTAAGGCACGGACACGACTGTCCGTGCTACGGACACACGGGCTGGAAGCCCGTGCCACGCAGGGGCGTCGGCGAGACGCCAACGCTACGAAAACCTGCCTGCATTCTCATACCAATCGGGGTTTCAAGTAGCGCAATATTTCGGGTACGGCTGAAGCCGTTCCTGTGCAGACAAAGCCCGCCTGCGCGGGCTAAAGAGCCGACGGAGGTCGGCTTCGTCTGCATAGCAACGGCTTTAGCCGTACAGAACGATGCGTCATTTGAAGCCCCGATTGGTATTAAACAGTCTCTTGGAGACTGTTTAAGGAATAAACAGCCGAACCCGTTCCTGTGCAAACCAAGCCCGCCTGCGCGGGCTATCCAGCTGACGGCGGTCGACCTCGCGTGCAACAGGAGCGTCTTCAGCCGTCCCGCGTCCGCTCGAAACGCCGATAGGCATTAACCTTGATGCAACACAATCACGAACTCGCCCTTTGGCGGTTGCGTTTGCCAGTGAGCGATCGCCTCGCTGAGCGTGCCGCGAAAGACCTCCTCGAACTGCTTGGTCAGCTCGCGCCCGACGACCACCGTGCAGTCGCCGAGAACCTCACGGGCGGTCTGCAGCGTTTTCAGCAATCGATGGGGCGACTCGTAAAACACGATAGTCGCCTCTTCGCTGCGCAGGCGCTCAAAGAATCGGCGTCGCGCGCTGTCCTTGCGCGGAGGGAACCCCTCGAATCGGAACCGATGGGCAGGTAGCCCCGCCACCGACAGAACCGCCGTGACCGCGCTTGCGCCAGGTATGGGGACTACCCGTATTCCAGCGGCGTGCGCCGCCGCCACCAACGCGCCGCCCGGATCGGAGATGCCTGGTGTGCCTGCGTCAGTGACCAGCGCCACCGACTCGCCCGCTTGAAGACGCCGAACAATCTGCTGGATGCGCCCTGCCCCCGAATGCTGATGGAAACTGAGCAGCGGTGTCTCGATTCCGTAATGCTGGAGCAGCTTTTGGGTATGGCGTGTGTCTTCGGCGGCGATGAGGTCGACGGTCTTCAGCGTTTCCAAGGCGCGCAGCGTGATGTCCTGCAGGTTCCCGATTGGGGTAGCAACCACATACAGTACGCCCGCCATCGGCTACTCCTCGCGCTTGAGCAGGAGTCTGTGGCGCAGGTCGCTCAAACGCGCGTAGCGCAGGAACGCGCCTCCAATCTCCGCGTACATCTTCGCGCGTGCCCACACCCCCTGCGCCCAGCCCAGTTTCTCCTCCTTCATCGTGTGCGTGATGCCCTCTACCACCACCATCGCCACAGGATACCGATTGCGTCGGAAGTGGAGCGTGAGCGCGATTTCCACCCCAGAGCGCGTGCGCTCGATGCCAGGGATTTCGACAAACAGTTCGCGCAGCAGGGCGCGCTGCCCGCTGATGTACGGCACAAGAATCTGTGCCAAATCGGTGCTGAGTCGTCCGCCGCGAAACACGCCAATCGACATAGCGACCTCGCCCTCTAACACGGGTTTGAGTATTCGCTCCACATGATGAGGTTTCAGACCGATGAGGTCAGCGTCCACAAAGAGGATGACATCGGCATCGGTTGCGGTAGCCCCTGCGAACATCGCGCCGCCCTTGCCCCGATTCGCGGGTAGGTTGATAACGCGCACCAGTGGCTTGTTAGGCATGGTGTGCGCTTGAGCGAAGCGCAACGCGACCTCTGCCGTGTTGTCGGCACTCCCATCGTTGACCACGATTATCTCGTGCAGCGTGGCGCACTCAATAAGCACGCTCAGCACGCGCTCGATGCGCGTCGCCTCGTTGTAAGCGGGCACAACCGCAGCGACCTTCACGGGCTAACCTCCCGCGCAGGCTGTTTCGTGACGCGCTCGATATGCTTGCGCACCTCTTCCATCCGCCTGTCGGAGAACGGATGCGTGCGCAGGTTGGTCTCTATCCAGCGGTTGCCAATCTTCTCCTCGCGCTGGAGAATCGCCAAGAAGCGGAGCAAGCCGTGTGGGTCATAGCCCGTTTTGTAGGTGTACTCGACGGCTAATCGGTCGGCTTCGTACTCGTGTTGGCGGCTATAGCGCAGTTGCAGGAGCGCGTCGGTGAGTTCGGCGAGGTCGCGCACGCGCCCACGAGTCGCAAGACCAATCACTATCCCCCGCCACAGCCCCTGCGTGTACTGTTTGTTGGCATGCCGACGGTTCACATGCGCAATCTCGTGTGCCAGCACGCCCGCCAACATATCGTCGTCATCCCCCACAAGGTCAACCAACCCGCGAAACACATAAATCGGACCGCCTGGCAAGGCGAAGGCGTTCACCTCCTTGCCCTCCAACACCTTGAACGAGAACTTGAAATCCTTATCGCCGACGGTTTCCACCAGACGCTGCCCTATCAGCTGCACCCGCTGCTGCACGGCAGGGTCTGGATCCAGTTTGCAGGCTTTTTCCACTTCGGCGGCGACCTCTTGCCCGATGCGCACCTCCTCTTTCTTGCTCCAAGTGGTGCCGCCACGACAGCCCGTGAGCGATAAGGTCACCCCCAACAATATCAGTCCAAGCAGTCCTCTACGAACCAAATCCTGTCTCATCACACGCCTCCTGCAAGGGGTATTATACCGTATGCGAGTCTGCGGTTGCCCCCTCAAGCGGATGCGGTTTGCGAAAGGCAGGCGGCTGGTGTTATGCCAATCGGGGCTTCCGATGACGCAGTTCGTCAGCGGGACGCTGACGCGGCGTAAGCGAATCCGTAGCGTCGGCGTCTCGCCGAAGCGAGCGACTCGTGGCTTGGGCGCCTCGCCCAAGCACCTGTGGCTTGGACAGTCCTGTCCAAGCTGTAGCGTCAGCGTCCGCGCCGACGGGGGCACGGACACGAGGTCCGTGCTACGCCTGCACGGGCTGGAAGCCCGTGCCACAATCAGTGACTTGGACAAGCCGTATTCAAGCCCTCACGCACGGATACCTCTCCGCAGGGCAGAGGGCGAGGCGTGGGGTATAATTAGAGTGCAGGCAATGCCTGCGAAAGGAGGTATCGACGATGAGACGCTACTTGGTGAGCTTGACCGCGCTGCTGTGTGCAAGCAGCGCACTGGCGCAGTGCGTAATCAGCGATTTTGAGGAGCGGGATGTCGGAACGAATGCAATTGTGGTCTTCCGACAGCCTAGTTTTTCGGGATCGACCAGTAGTTTTTTGGCATCCACCGCAGCTTGTAATATTCCCCGCGGTGTCTACAACTGTTCTGTCATCTCCGACGAGCAGGCAGTGAGCGGCACTCGTTCGCTGAAAGTGGCGTGGCAATTCCGTCTCGACCCGCAAACGAACGCGCCATACCCCAACGCATGGCTTCGCCTCACAACCTTCCGCATAACAGGTGCCATCAAGCCAAACCCCGAGATTGACTTTGACCATAAGGTGCGCTTGCGCCTGTATGTGCCCTCCACTACGCCTGATTTTTACCTGACTCTGGGCGTGCGCGAGACGGGCACCATTGTGGGCTGTGGCAACGACGGTGGTACAACGGGTGGTATTGAATGGATAGGCGCAACAGGCGAGCGCTCGCCCCAAGCTGCGCCGATTGGCAAACTCATCAACCAGAAAGACCAGTGGCTCACAATAGTGTTCGACATCCGTAACGAGCCGATACTGCGTTTTGCTGGCGCAACGGCAAACGGGAGACTAGACACCAACACGGGCACTCTCGAGCAACTTGCTTTCACGCCTGTCGACCCAGCTCAGTTAGGTCCGTACATCGTCTACATCGATGATGTGGAGACGATTGCGCAGCCCGCGATTCCGGGCGATGTGAACGGCGACCGCTGCGTGAACGACCAAGACCTGCTGCTCATCTTGCTCAACTTCGGCAATCCGGGTCAAGGCGATGTGAATAACGACGGCACGGTGAACGACCAAGACCTGCTGATTGTACTGCTCAACTTCGGGCAGGGCTGCTGAAGTAGCACAGGCTGAAAGTTTTATCTCGGTGCGACGACGGGCATGTCGTCGCACCGATTTCGATTGTGGGGCGGGCAGCGGGTATAATCTCCTCGAATGAGCCGACATGATCGACCGACCAGCCGACGCGACTTCCTGCGCGAGGGGCTGCGTTCGCTGGTGCATGCGGGTTTTGGGGGCGTTTTCGAGAAACTGGAACGGGTTGGCGAACTGATGGAGCGGGGCGAGCCGAAACCAGCCCCGTTGCTACCACTGCTGAGCTGTGAGACCCGCGCGTTGCACCCCCTCATGGAAACGGGGCAGCTGAGCCTGGAGACCTGCTGCGCCGTGCTTGTCGAACTCGACATTCAGGGCGTGAGCCTCAGCGATCGCCACTTGACAAGCCTGCATCCGCGCCATCTGGAGAACTTGCGCGAGACTTGTCATCGGCACGGGATTGCAATTACAGGCGTGATGGTGTCCGAGCCAGTGAACCTGAGCGACGAGGCAAGCCTCAGCCGACGATTCGACGAGATAACGGAGCGTCTGCACGCAGCAGCGATTCTGCATGCGCCTTTGGTGCGCCTGCACCTGAGCGGTGAGCGCGAGGACGAGCTGTTTGAGCGCGCTGCGCTGTTTCTGCAGCGGCTCTTGCCAGAGGCGCGTCGACGGCGCATCCGCCTCGCTGTCGAAAACCGTGAGGGCGTTGGACGCCGCCCTGAACTGCTGCTGAACCTGATTCGCGCTATTGACCCGCGCTGGGTGGGGGTCTGCTATGACTTTGGGCACGGCGCGCCTGAGCGGCTGTACGACGCCGCGCGCCTGCTCGCCCCCTACGCCTTCCACGCGCACGCCAAGAGCTATGCCTTCGACGCGCGTGGCGAGGAGACCAGCATCGAGTACGGGCGCATCTTGAGCATCCTGCGCTTTGCCAGCTATGTCGGCGCCCTCTCGATTGAGTACCTCGGCGAGGATGACCCAATCGAAGGCGTGCGCAAGACGCGCGACCTCATCCGCCGCCACTGGCGCGCATACTGACGATGGAGATTGTAGAGCGCGTCCGTGCCACGATTCACGCGCGTCGCCTGCTGCCCCCCGAAGGCGGCGTGCTGATTGTGGGCTACTCTGGTGGCGCAGACTCCACTGCCCTGCTGCACCTGATGACCCGCCTGCAGGACGAGCTGCGCCTGGGCGTACACGCCGCGCACCTACACCACGGCATGCGCCCTGAAGCCGACGCCGATGTGCAAGTGTGCCAGTCCGTTTGTCGGCAGCTCGGCGTGCCGCTGCATGTGGAGCGCGTCGATGTGCCTGCACTGGCGCAGGCTCAGAAACTCTCGCTGGAGGAGGCGGGGCGCAACGCCCGCTACGCGTTTTTCGAACGGCTTGCCCGCGAGCTGAACGCAGTTGCCGTCGCGCTCGCCCACACACGCGACGACCAGATTGAAACGATTCTCATCAACCTGTTGCGGGGCACAGGACCGCGCGGCATGTGCGGGATGCCCTACAAGCGCGAGCGCATCGTGCGTCCACTGCTTGATGTATCGCGCGAGCAGACTCATCGCTACTGCGCGGAGCAACGCTTGCCGACTGTGTTCGACCGCACGAACTTAGACCCACACCAGCTGCGGCGGCGCGTGCGGATGGAGCTGTTGCCCCTGCTGCGTGCGCTCGCGCCCGCGTTCGATAGACACCTGCTGCGCCTCGCTGACATTTTGGAGAACGAGGAGGCGTGGTGGGCACATCAGATGGCGTCGCTAATACCGCGCGAGTCGCCACGCCAGCTCGCTCGCGCCGACTTTGCGGTGTTGCATCCTGCGCTGCAGCGCCGCCTGCTGCGGGAGTGGCTGCGCCCCCATCTGGGCGCTCTCCAGCTGCCCCCCTTCGAAATCTTGGAGGCGATTCGTTATGCTGCCTTAGAGTCGAAATGCACCTCGTGGCAGCTCAGCGCGACGGTGCGCCTCACTACCGACGCGAACGCGCTAACGCTGCACGAGGCGACGCCCGAACCCGAACCTTACGAGTACCCCGTGGCGCTGGACACGCCCGTGCCCATTCCCCAAGCGGGCGCAGTGCTGGAAGTCCGTCGGCTCGACGCTTCTGTTGAGGCGTGGCGCGTTGCTACAGCGACGCCCTCAGCGGAGACGGTGTATCTCGACGCCGACGCGGTGCAAGGGCAGCTGTGTGTGCGCAACGGGCGACGCGGCGACCGATTCCAACCGCTGGGGATGCCCGCGCCCAAAAAACTGAGTGACATCTTCATCGACCGCAAAGTGCCTCGCACCGAACGGTGGCGACTGCCGCTGCTGTGCGACGCAGCGGGCATTCTCTGGGTTCCCACCTACACCATCGCCGAGCGCGCCCGCATCACCCCGCAAACTCGCCATGTACTGCAGGCGACCCTGTGCCGAAACGCTTTCGATGAGTAAGCGTCAGACTTTGCGATGGATCGGGCGTTAGCGATGGACAACCTGCACGCTGGAGCGGTCGATCGCATGCTCACGGACGAGCAACTGGCAGCGCGAGCCAAGGCAGGGGACGCAAGCGCGATGGAGGAGCTGTACCTGCGCTATCGCCAGCCTGTCTTTCGGGTGGTGTACCGCTCCACGCGCAACATCGACGAGGCGGAGGACATCGTGCAGGATGTGTTCCTCAAGGCGTTCGAGCGGCTGCACACTTTTCGGGAGCAGAGCCGCTTCAGCACGTGGCTGATGCGCATCGCGCTGAACCTCTGCACTGACCGAGCGCGGATGCGCCAGCGGCGTCAGGAGCTTGTGGAGCGCGAAGCGGCGCACCGCCTTGCGTGGAGCCATCCCGACGCGCCCGACCCGATCGAAACGACGCGCCAGAACGCCTTCCACGAGGCGTTCTACACCGCGCTGAACCAGCTGCCCGAACACCATCGGCAGCTGATTATCCTGCGCGACTTGGAAGAGATGGAATATGAACAGATAGCAGCGGTTCTGGGCACGAGCGTAGGCGCGGTCAAGCTGCGCGTGATGCGTGCGCGCCGCGCCTTCAAAGCCAAGCTGGAACCGTTGCTGCGTGCAATCGGAGAGTTGGAATGAGACGCCCTTGCAAAGCATTGCAACACTGTCTGAAAAGCGAACTGGAACACCTGCCCGACGCGCTGCAAGTGCATTTGGCGGAGTGCGTCCGCTGCCGTCGCGCATGGCAGCTGGAGCAGGCGTACCGACGCGCCGTCGCCGCCGCACGCCATGAGCCTGTGCCCATATGCGACCTTCCGTGGGCACGGGTGCAGGCGAAGCTGGCGGAGCATGCCGTGATGCGCTCTGCACCGCGATGGGGTCAATACGCGATAGCGGGCAGCCTCGCCCTCGTCGCGCTCGCAGCGAGCCTGGTGTGGCTGGCGCGCGGCTCCCAAACGCCCGTTGCCAGCCACCTCTTGCAGCCGACGCCACGCGTGGACACGCCTCGCCCAACCGAGACTGTCCCTGCGCTGATTGAATCGTCTGCTTCCGAACTCAGTTGGCGTGAGCCACGCCCGATTCAAGTCGCTGCTGCCCGAACGAATCCGCGCGTTGCTCCACAGCCCCGCCTCCGAGTGCCTCTCAGTGCGCCAAATCCCATCCGCAACGCGCCGCAAGAGCCACTTCGCACTCAGCAGATGGCTGTGGAGGTGCAAATGGCAACGCCTCACTCCGAGTCGCTTAGCATAAAGCCCCACGACGCACTCGCTGGGCAGAGTGCTGAGCCTGAAACGGGATTCGCAGGCGCAGACACTGCCGAGTCGTTCACGATTGCCATCTTGCCACTGAGCCAGTTTGAGTTGTATAATAATATCCCGCAGGTAGAATACCTGCCGATTCAGTATGGGACGCCAACGACGACAGCCCACAGCGAGGGGACTGAGTATGGTGCGATTATTTGCTCTTTTTAGCGTGGGAATGCTCAGCTTCTGTGCGGCGGCTCAGCAACTCTCGTTGCTGGAACGCGCAGGGTATGAGGTGAGTCGCGTGGTAGAGCGTGCCTTGCCCGCCATCGTGACGGTTGAGGCGCGCTACAGCGGACGGCTTGTGCGCAGCAGCGGCTTTGTGATTGACCCGTCTGGGCTGATTGTTTGCGCGGCAGAAGGCGTGCGCATGCAGCCGCGCGTCGCTATTCACCTACGCGACGGCGAGCCACTCGCTGCCAGCGTAGTCGGCGTGGACAACATCACGGGCATCGCGCTGCTCCGAACGGACACCACCGTACGTTTGTCTGCGCTGAGCTGGGGCGAGTCCGAACGCGTTCCGATTGGCTCCACCACCATTTTGATTGGCAACCGTGGCGGCTTAGAAGGCAGCGTGACGGTCGGCACGCTTGGCGGCAAGGATCGGGTGGGCGTGCGCCGCGACAACCAGCGTGTGGTGCTGCTG
>JANXCK010000017.1 GCA_025060055.1 Fimbriimonadales bacterium
GATTTCCATCAGGTGGTCGTCGACCACATTTGCCAAGTGGTAGGTCGGAAAGCCGTCCGACTTGAGCATCACGAAGTCGTCCGTGAGCTTGTTCTGGAACACGGTGCGCCCGTGAATCAGGTCGTTGTACTCCACCGTGCCTTCTAAGGGCATTTTGAAGCGGACAACATACGGCATGCCCGCCGCCTCGCGGGCTTTCACTTCGGCAGGTGTGAGCTTGCGGCAGCGGCGGTCGTACATCGTTTGCGCAGCGCCCTGCGCCCGCTGCTGTGCCCGCATCTGCTCGACCTCCTCGTGCGAGCAGAAGCACTTGTACGCCTTGCCTTCCTCTATCAGCTGGTGGGCGATACGATGATATATCTCCAGCCGCTGCGACTGGTAGTACGGCGCGTGCGGACCGCCGACTTCGGGACCTTCGTCCCAATCCAGTCCCAGCCAGCGCAGGGAAGCGAGAATTGCCTGCTCAGAGCCTTCCACATAGCGGTCGCGGTCGGTGTCTTCGATGCGCACAAGGAACTTGCCACCGTAATGACGCGCGAATACCCAGTTGAACAGCGCAGTGCGAATGTTGCCCACATGGGGCATCCCCGTCGGACTGGGGGCGTAGCGCACACGAACCATCAGGCCAAGCCTCCTGTGTTCCACATAGGCATACAAAAAGTGTACCTCATTGCGCATCGGCGCGGGAACCCCGCAAGCAGGTACAATCTATCGGGAGGCGAACGATGCGATTACCGTTCAAAAAAATCTTGGCGCCGACGGACTTCAGCGAGCCGTCCTACTACGCCTTAGACACTGCGATTGAGCTGGCGGAGCATTTCAACTCGGAGCTGCATCTGTTGCATGTAGTGCCCCCGCTGCATGTGGTGCCAGTGCCTGTGAATGTGGAAGTGCCGTTGTACGAGAGCGAGATGCGCGAGGCGGCGGAGCGGTCGATGGAGGAGCTTATCGAGCAGCGCATCCCCAAGCAGTTGACGGTGTTTGCCAGTGTCGTGTGGGGCGACCCTGCTGACGAAATTATCGCCTACCAGCGCGACAAGAATATCGACTTGATTGTGATCGCAACGCACGGGCGCAGCGGTTGGAAACGCTGGGTGTTCGGCTCCGTCACGGAGAAGGTAGTGCGCATGCCTACCTGCCCCGTACTCACGATTAATGCACCCCAAGAATCGTAGCACGGGCATCTTGCCCGTGCAAGTGGCACGGACAGTCGTGTCCGTGCCCTCGTCGGCGTGGACGCCGACGCTACCGTAGCGTCCGCGTCTCGCGGACGAGCCGTCGGCGGGGACGCCGACGCTACAATCTGCTTGGGCGAGACGCACAAGCCACTGATTGTGGTACGGGCTTCCAGCCCGTGCAAGTGGCACGGACAGTCTTGTCCGTGCGGTGCTTGGACACGACTGTCCAAGCCACGCGGTGCTTGGGCGAGACGCCCAAGCCACTGATTGTGGCACGGGCATCTTGCCCGTGCAAGTGGCACGGACAGCCTTGTCCGTGCATTGCCGCTTACTGAGCTGCAAAGGAAAGTGAACGATGCGATTCTGGGAACCGAAGCGACCGCTGATTTTCGGGCATCGGGGCGCGAGCATGCACGCGCCTGAAAACACGCTCTCGGCGTTCCGCCTCGCGCTGGAAATGGGCGCAGACGGAATCGAACTCGACATCACGCCGAGCGCGGACGGCGTGCCGATGATTATCCACGACCCCAACTTGGAGCGCACCACCGACGGCAAAGGCGATGTGCGCCAACTCAGCGCCGCAGAGATTCAGCGATACGACGCGGGCGTCAAGTTCGGCAGCAAGTATGCGGGCGAGCGCGTGCCCACACTCAAAGAGGTGTTCGAAGCGTTCGGCAACCGCACACGCTATAACCTCGACATGAAGACCTTCTACCCCGAAGACCGCCCCATCGTGCGCACGATTTTGGCACTCATCGAGCAGTATAAACTCGCGCCACAGATTCTCATCTCCTCGTTCAGCTTGGACACGCTGAAATGGTTCACGGAAGAGTCGCGAACCCTGCGCTTAGGCGTGCTGATTAGCCAGCACACGCCTCACATGCTGCTGGAAGACGGACGGCGCTGGGGGATTCGCTACGAGGCGCTCCATCCGAATCACACGCTGGTCGATGAGACGGCAATGCGTCGTGCGCGGCGGCAGCGCAAGAAGATGGTCGTGTGGACGGTCAACGACCCTGAGCGCAAGCGCGAACTGACCCTGCTGGGCGTGGACGCGATTATCACCGACGATCCGATGCGCTCATAAGTGCCTCAACGATTAGATCGTTCTGTTTTCTCACCCTCACCCCCTAACCCCCTCGCCCAGAGGGCGAGGGGGAACTCGGCTCCCCTCTCCTCGTGGGAGAGGGGCTGGGGGTGAGTGTGGTGAAACGGGACGACTCAATCGTTGAGGCATATATACCAATCGCCGTTTCAGACGCCGTATTGCCCTCACCCCGTTGCCCCTTCTCCCACCGCGTGGGAGAGGGGGAAGTGTAGGGGCGAGGTGACCTCGCCCCTACTCCACAACGGTTCCCCTCTCCCGCGTTGCGGGAGAGGGGCTGGGGGTGAGGGCATAACGACGCTTGGAACCCCGACTGGTATTATCACTCACAAGGGCGCGGACACCGTCGTACCTCACATCTGCGCCTTCACGAATCCACGCTCCACACAGATTCCGCGCTGACCTCGTGCAAACTCGCATGCCCCGTCAATGCCAGAGTGAGGTCGAAGTCGGCAAGGAAGTTGCGCAGGTAGGTGTACACGCCCTGTTCACCCTCGAGGGCGAGCGCCCACATCACGGGTCTGCCCAGTCCGACCATTTTCGCGCCGAGCGCCAACGCCTTCAGCGCGTCCGCGCCTGTGCGGATACCGCTGTCGAACAAGATGGGCACCGCATCGCCCACTTCATCGGCAATCTCAACCAGCGCGTTCAGAGCGGGAACCGCGCCGTCCACCTGCCGACCGCCGTGATTGGAGACGATGATGCCGTCTACGCCGCGCTGAACCGCTTCGTAGGCATCGTCAGGATGGAGCAACCCTTTGAGCAGAATCGGCAGCGTTGTCTGCTGGCGCAAGTAGTCTAACTCATCCCAAGTGAGGCTGGGATTGCCAAAAATCGCTGCGAACTGCATGATGGCGCTTCCAGGATCGGCTTCAGGAGGTGCAGTAAGCAGCGATCGGAACACGGGGTCGCTGAAGTAGTTCGCCAGTCCCTCACCCTGCATGAAGGGCAGGTAGGCGCGTCTCAAATCGCGCGGACGCCACGCCAGCATGTAGGTATCGACCGTCACCACAATCGCGGTGTAGCCCGCCGCCTCGGCACGGCGCACAAAACTCGCTGCTACCTCATGGTGGCGGCTCCAGTAGAGCTGGAACCAGCGCGGAGCGTCGCCCGTCGCTTCCGCTACCTGCTCGATAGAGTACGACGAGACAGTACTCAGCACGAACGGGATGCCCAGTCGGGCACAGGCGCGTGCCGTCGCCAGCTCGCCCTCAGGGTGAATAATGCCTTGCACGCCAATCGGCGCCACATAAATCGGAACGGGGTATCGGTGTCCCAGCAGTTCGAGGCTCCAATCGCGCTCGCTCACATTGCGCAAGAAACGGGGCACGATGTGCCAGCTTTCGAAGGCGCGACGGTTCGCCGCTGCAGTGCTTTCCGTGCCTGCACTGCCTGCCACATAGTCGTAGGCTTCCGGCTTGAGAACTTCGCGTGCCGCCGCCTCCAAATCGGCATAATCCACGGGAAATCGCTCAGGCATCCCTAACAGCCCTTTGCGGTATAGCTCCAGCTGACGCTCCATACCTGTTTCCATGGCACAACCCTCTTGCGCCGATATTAAACCCCACTTGCCAAGAAAACGGCGGTCTTGCCCTGAACGGCTGATTACTCCAGTATGGGGGGTATACTTCACTCTGTATCACGATAGCGTTTCTAAACCGCTATGGAGGCACAGTATGGCATACCGTGACTTTCAGGAGTTTCTACAGCGCCTTGAGCAGGAGAACGAGCTCAAGCGTATCCACTACCCGTTAGACCCCTATTTAGAGATTACCGAAGTCGCTGACCGTGTGATGAAGTCGGGCGGTCCCGCGCTGCTGATTGAGCGTCCCAAAGGCTACGAGACGCCTGTTGCCATCAACACGATGGGTTCCAAACGGCGGATGAGCCTTGCGCTGGGCGTGGACGACTACGAGACGATTGCGCAGGAGATCGAGGCGTTGCTCAAGCCCGAACTGCCCCAAGTGGAAGGCGGGCTGCTGGGCAAGCTTCGCGCGTTGCCTGAAGTAATGCCTCAGCTCAGTCGGCTGTGGCAAGTTGCCCGCAGCGTCCCGCCCACTGTTGTCAAGGAGGGCGTTGCCCAAGAGGTCGTCAAAACGGGCGACCAGGTGGACTTGTACGAGTTGCCGATATTGCACTGCTGGCCCCACGATGGTGGACGCTACATCACGCTCCCGCTCGTGTTCACGCACGACCCGAACACAGGCAAGCGCAACGTGGGCATGTATCGCATTCAGGTACTGGATAAGCGCACTACGGGCATGCACTGGCAGATTCACAAGGTGGGCGCAGAGCATTACCACAAAGCCGAGAAGCAAGGTGCGCCAATCCAAGTTGCCGTGGCACTGGGAGACGACCCTGCGCTTACCTTCAGTGCAATCGCGCCTTTACCCCCTGCTATCGACGAGCTGATGTTCGCAGGTTTCCTGCGCAAGAAGCCTGTCGAGTTAGTACCCGCCAAAACCGTCGATATCAAAGTGCCTGCAAATGCCGAGATTGTTATCGAGGGCTACATCAACCCAGGCGAGCGTTGTCTGGAGGGTCCGTTCGGCGATCACACAGGCTACTATAGCCTTGCCGACTACTACCCTGTGTTCCATGTCACGGCGATTACTCATCGGGCGAAGCCGGTGTATCCCGCCACGATTGTGGGCGTGCCGCCTATGGAAGACGGCTGGATGGGCAAAGCGGTGGAACGGCTATTCCTACCGCTGGTGCGCCTGACCGTGCCCGAAATCGTGGATATGAACCTGCCTGTAGAGGGAGTGTTCCACAACTTCTGCTTCGTGAGCATCCGCAAGCGCTATCCCGGACACGCCTTCAAGGTGATGAACGCCATCTGGGGCTTGGGACAGCTGATGTTCAGCAAGTTTATCGTGGTGTTCGACGAGGATGTGAAT
>JANXCK010000038.1 GCA_025060055.1 Fimbriimonadales bacterium
CGCATCCCGTACCACGCCCCCAACACCCCTGACGCGGGCAAGTCCGTCAACAAGTACCACGGCTCTTTTGCCGACGCCCCCCAGAACACTACCAAAGTACAGCGCACCCCGTACCGAAACGCGAACCCTTCTACGGCGACCTGCCTGCCCTGCGCGGGGCAAAAGTCCGTCAACGGCTGCGCCTGTCGCTGCCACCGCGCCCGAAACTGCCCTTGCGGGTTGACCCGCAGCAGCGGATGCCAGCCGTAGCGGCGTATCGTCGTAAACAGCCACGCTGCCCACAGTCCCCGATCGGCAAGCACATACACGGGCAACCCGCGCGGCACGCCCCGTCGCACCTGCGCCAGCAACCGTTCCCATTCCCCGCGCCACGCGCCCCGCTGGGTTGCCGGCAGCACTCGCCACGCCACAGGGATTGCCGTCTGATGGCACACCACGCTGATAACCAACACGGTGTGGTGTTGGCGTAGGGGGGTCGCGTCGATGGCAAGCCAGAGTGCGGTGGGGCGCAGCAGGTGCAGCACGGCGCGCAGCAAGGCGTGGCAGCAAGCGGTTTCATCCCAAGCGTGTTGGCGCAGTCGCTTGAGGCGTTGACGCCAGGTGTTGGGCAAGGTGGTCGTCCAGAGAGCGAGCCAGATACTCACTTGGGACTGGGCGAGTGTGCCGAGCGTGAGCAAGGCGAAGACGAGGCAGGCAAGGGTGTGCTGCTGGTTGGCTGGGAGATGCGGCATCCAGTTGCGGGCGAGTTGGCGGATGAGGTATGCTTTGTGCAGATTGGGTTGTGCGCGTTGTGGGTTTGTGTTTCTCATAGAGGAAAAATACCCCACAGCGCGCTTTTTTGAACCTATCCTGTGTACCCTTATCAGGAGGGGGCTGGGGATGAGGGCACAACGACATTCGAAATGCCGATTGGTATAATCTTGGAAACACCTCACACCCGATCCTTCAGGGCTCATCGCGTTCTTCAGGATAGCCATCCAGCTCGTAGGAGAATTGCCAAATTTCGACGGAGAGTTCCCCGTTCGGCTCTAAAACCGACACACTCCACTGGTTGTCGCGCATCACAAAGACCCAGCGAGCAATCCACGAGTTGAAGGTATCCGCCTGGTAGAGCTGGGCGCGTATCTTTTCAAAATCAGAATTGCTCATGACAGGACGCCAGAGAAGGATGGTATCCCTCAGTCGCTGCTGGACTTGGGCGGGCAGCGATGAGACGGGCATTCTAACAGTGTCCTTACGATTTATCGCCTGCAACATTCGGCTGCGCTGGTTCTCAGGTAGCCCCTCGAGAACAGAGGTTATCAGCCACGCCCCCGCAATTTCTGCTGGATTAAAGCTGAACTCAAATACCTGAGATTCCTTCGTGAATCCGAGAATGATGATATTCGTGTCATGAAGTAGCTGTCTAATCTGCGTACTCGAGGTTTCCTGATAAAACCGTCGCCAATCGCTGTAGCTTTGCTGTGAGCGGCAAAGCCTTCGTAGGGACGCTAAGGGATAATCGCGAACCCTTGCGAGAAACGGAGCCCAGTGGCGCACAATCCAGACGCCTTGCCGCTGCTCAAGCAGTTGGGGCGAACTCAGTCGCCGCCAGCTCTTTGCGAGTGAATCGGCTATGAAACTTTGCCTTGCAAACACTTCCAAGGCTTCCATAATCACTTCCTGATTTTGCTCGTAAGCCCAAACGCGCACAGACTCAATCAGCGGCTCCAAGCTCAACTCTTTCCTAAACGGTCGCTGCACAATATCTGACTGCAACCACTGCTGATGTTGCTGCAACGCCGCTCGGAATTGGTTGTACCAGTCAGGCTCGACCTTTTTCAGTAGCTGCGGCGTGGCGTCGGAGAAGAAGTTGTAAATCCCGAAGCGCAGCGTCACAGGAGGAATATCATTGCGGTACTTGCCGGCCAGCGAGCGAATCTGAACCTGAACCCCGTAAGTGTAGCCAAAGGTGGTGAGCGACCACTCGCCCATAACGCCGAGCCTTACTTTGAGCAGCTCGTTATCGGGCTGAGTGATATAGGTGCGATTCCAATCGCTTAGGAGCAGCGCAAGTTGCTCCGCAGGCAAGGTCAGCACTTGCTCGCGTTCCACCGCGCCTTGTAGGATGCAGTTCAGTGGTTGAACTTCTGCTTGAAAAACTTTCAGCAGCGAGTTTTGTATTTCTTCCAAAGCCTGCGCCCGAGCGGTCCTCCCCAAAAACAGCGTAATCAGCAAAGTCGCAGCAGCGGAATCGAGCCCTGATGCGGAATCTTGGAGTATCTTCTTCCAAAGTTCGCGGTCGCCTGAAGCAACCTGTTGTTGTACCCACTGAAGCTCTTGTTCAGAAAAACCATATCGAGAAAGCGGATGAGTCTTTAAAAATTGCTGAATATTGGCTTCTGCATTCTCGGCGTCGGTCGACTCATCCAGAAAGGCTTGATAGTCTGCCTCCAGTTGAAAATAGCGGCGCCAGTTGCGCTTGGCATTCGCGATCGGCGCATCGCGCAGGAGACCGAGCAAAGCGCGTGTCTCCTCACGACGCTGTTGTAAGGCCTCGCTGTCAACCCATTCATCTATTTCCCAGCGGGAAATCAGCTGTTCGACGCCCGCTTCGCCTTGCTTCATCGCCTCAAGCAGCGAGGAGATGAAGGTGTTTTCCAGTTCCTGCGACTTTTGCACCCGCTGAGCGAACTGCTCGCGCAGGCGCAGGTTGCGACGCGCAACTTCCGGGTCAGGCTCCAGCACCCAGCGGTTCTGTTCCTCGTTGAGCGGTCGGAAACGAACCTCCAGCGCACTTTCCAGTAACTCGCGCACCTGCTGCCATTCGCGAGACCGCAGGTGTACCAGCGCGAGGCGTTGCTTCAAGGCAGGCGCGCACTCGACACGCTTGTCGCCCACAGACATTCGTTGTGCAATCTCCGCGAACGAGTAGTAATCCAGAGGAAACCGCACCGACTGCGGACACGCCGCCGTCCACAGTGCCCATATACCAACTAAAAGCCCTATCTTTCGCATAAGATTCTCCTTGCGCTGAATGACTTTGTGCAACTTCTGAGCAGAACGGCTTTATATTATACCATCAGCATCGGACTCTCCAGCACTTGCTTCAGCGTCTGCAGGAACTGCGCCCCGACGGCGCCGTCAATCACGCGATGGTCGCACGACATCGTGACCTTCATGCGCTGGCGCGGCACGATCGAGCCGTCGTCGTTCACGATGGGTACGCGCCGCGTCGCCCCGACCGCCAAAATCGCGCTCGCAGGCGGATTGATAATCGCCGTGAACTGCTCAATCCCGAACATGCCCAGATTGGAGACCGTGAAGGTGTTGCCCGTCATCTCGTCAGGCAGGAGTTTGCCGTCGCGCGCTTTTTGAATGAGCGTTTGCGACTCCTGCGCAATCCGCCGCAGCGACTTGCCCTCGCAGTGTTTCAGAACCGCTACCAGCAACCCCTGTTCCACTGCGACAGCGATTCCGATGTGGATCCCGTCGGGATGCACAAGTTGCCCGTCTTGATAGCGGGCGTTCACGACGGGATGCTGCTCCAACGCGACAGCACAGGCTTTCACAATCAGGTCGTTCACGCTGACGCGCAGGCTCTCGTTAATCTGGTTGAGCTGCTGACGCAGCGCGAGCGCGTTCTCCATGTCGATCTCGATCGTGAGGTAGAAGTGCGGGATGGTCTGGTACGCCTCAGTGGTGCGTTGCGCGGTAATCTGGCGCAAGCGGTTGAGGCTCTCCACGCGCTCTCCCGCTGCAATAGGGGCAGGCGCAGGAGCTGCCACAGGGGCAACCGCGGGCGCAGGAGCTGGTGCAGCCGCCTTGCGCGCCTCGATGAACGCCAGCACATCGCGCTCCACGATGCGTCCTTTGGGACCCGTGCCTTGAATCTGCGCCAAGTCGATGCCGTGTTCGGAGGCGATTTTGCGAGCTAACGGCGAAGCGAGGATGCGCTCGCCGCGCTCGGCAGGCGTTGGGGCAGGCGTAGTAGCTGAGGGCGCAGCCACAGGCGTAGGCATCTCTGCGGGCGCGAGAACGGGTGTCGCAGTGGAGGTAGGTGCGCCCGCCTTGCCATCCGTCTGGCTCGGCAGGCTTTCGCCCGCTTGCAAAATGTACGCCAGCGGCGTGTTCACAGGCACGACTGCGCCTTCCGCCACGCTAATCCCCCGCAGCACGCCTGAGACGGGCGCCTCAATCTCCACAGTCGCCTTGTCCGTAGCGATTTCGGCTATCGGTTCGCCTTCTGCGACGGTGTCGCCCTCCTGCTTGAGCCACCGAACCAGCGTGCCTTCCTCCATCGCATCGCCCATTTTAGGCATGATAATCGTGTGCATCTCCGCCTCCTCACGCCAACACTTGTTTCACTGCCTCGATTACATGCTGCTCGTTGGGCACAGCTAACGCCTCCAGATGCTTATTATACGGCATCGGCACATCCGCGCCCGCCACGCGCAGCACAGGGGCATCCAGATAATCGAACGCATGCTCTTGAATCTGCGCTGCGATTTCCGCGCCGAAGCCCACGAATCGCCAATCATCGTGGAGTGCAATCGCGCGGTGCGTGCGCCGCACCGACTCGAACACCGTCTCCCAATCACACGGCACGAGCGTGCGCAAATCCACGACCTCCACTTCAATACCCTGCTCAGCGAGTTGCTCGGCAGCGTGGAGCGCCAACACGACCCCGCGCGAGTAGGTCACGATTGTCACATCGCGCCCGCGCCGTTTGATTTCCGCCACGCCGAACGGGATTGTGTATTCGCCTTCGGGCACTTCGCCTTTGGTCAGGTAGAGGCGCGGGTGCTCAATGAACATCACGGGGTTATGGTCGCGGATGGCGGTTTTGAGCAGTCCCTTCGCATCAGCGGGCGTGCTGGGCAAAACCACTTTCAAGCCGGGCGCGTGCGCCAGCCACGCCTCCAGGCTGTGCGAGTGCTGCGCTGCTAACTGCCTGCCCGGTCCTGCTGGACCGCGAACCACGATAGGCACGGCACACGCCCCACCCGATTTATACAGAATCTTGGCAGCGTGGTTGACAATCTGGTCGAATGCCAGCAGCGCAAAGCTCCATGTCATCACTTCCACAACGGGCTTCAGCCCCTCAATCGCCGCGCCGATGGCAATAGCAATAAACCCTGGCTCCGAAATCGGGGTATCCCAGACGCGCTTGGGTCCGTATTTCTGAAACAACCCTTCGGTTACGCGAAAAGTGCCCTGATAGCGTCCAATATCTTCGCCCATCAAGAACATGCGGGGGTTGCGGTCTAACTCCTCTATGAGTGCCTCTCGGATGGCTTCGCGATAGAGTCTCGTCGCCATAGTGCGCTCCTGAAGCGTTGATTGCGTCCCATAGTGTACCCAAACTGAGCAGTCTGGTTGGATTACAGTCGGCACGCGCCGCAGATTCAGAGTGAGGTATCCTTATGCCTGATGAACCGCCCCAGCTGGGACGAGTATTTTATGCAAATCGCGCACATGGTAGCAACGCGGGCGACCTGTCCCCGACGCAGTGTGGGCGCAGTGATTGTGCTGGACAAACGCATTTTAGCGACGGGCTACAACGGCGCACCAATTGGACTGGCGCACTGTACGGAAGTCGGCTGCTACATCGTGGCGGGGCACTGCATCCGCGCGCTGCATGCGGAGCAGAACGCCATCTTGCAAGCCGCGCTGAACGGCGTGTCCACGCGCGGCGCCACCATCTATGTGACCTGCCAACCCTGCAATCACTGTGCGAAGATGATTATCAACGCGGGCATCCAGCGCGTGGTGTTCGAGGGCGACTACCCCGATGAGTTCGCACTGGAGCTGTTCGCGGAAGCGGGCGTGCAGCTTTGCCGCTATCACGAAGGTACAATTACGGAAGTGGACTTAACGCCGTTTAAACCGAAGCGATGAAGACTATCACAGCGGTTTTTATACTATCGCTTGTGACCACCTACCTGCTGACGCCGTGGGTGCGCCGACTGGCGATACGGATGGGTGCGTTGGACATCCCCGACGCGCGACGGGTACATACCGAGCCGATTCCGCGTTGGGGCGGGCTGGCAATCTACTGCGGCGTAGCCGTGGGGATGCTTGCAGGGCTGTTGCGGCTCTATTTGCTTGCGCCGTCCGATGAGGTGTTCTTGGGGCGTGCCCTTCAGTTTCTGGGGCTGCTGCTGGTGGGCACGGGCGTCTTGATTGTGGGCATGCTGGACGATAAGCGGCAGTTCTCTGCCCTTGTCCAGATGGGTGTGCTGCTGTTGGCAGGGCTGGTAGTGCAGCTGTTCGGAGTGCAGATAGAGGGCTTCGCTGCACCCATCGGCGGTAAGTTCAGTGAGGCGCGCTGGATCCCGCTTGGCGCGTGGGCTGTGCCCATCACAGCGGCGTGGATGTTTGTCATCAGCAAGACGATGGACACCATCGACGGCTTGGACGGCTTAGCGGCGGGTGTGGGCGCAATCGCAGCGTTCACACTTGCACTGATGGCGTTGCAGGCTGCAGACATCCTCGATCAACCGTATCCCAACTGGCTGATTGCTATCACGGCGGCGGCGATTGCGGGCGCGGCAGGTGGCTTCTTGCGCTACAATTTCAATCCCGCGCGGATCTTTATGGGCACGGGCGGTGCGCAGTTTCTCGGCTTTATGTTGGGCGGGCTGTCCGTGATTGGCGCATTCAAGACCGCCACCGCGTTCGCAATCCTGATACCTGTGCTGGTGTTCGGCTTACCCCTGTTGGATGCAGGGCTGGCAGTTCTGCGTCGCGCCCTCACAGGACAGCCAATTCACAAACCCGACAAAAAGCACATCCATCACCAGTTGCTGGAGCGCGGGCTGAGCCAACGCCAAACCGTGCTGATTCTGTACGGAATTGCAATCGCTATGGCGGTTGTAGCGCTGATTCTGTTTCGGCGCGCAATGGGCTGAAAAGCGCACTGTTCTAATGAGTGCTTCCAACTTGGAATCGTCCCTTTCTGCAGGGCGGGTTGAGAACCCGCCCCTACCCAAAACGCTCTGTAGGGGCGCGTCCGCGACGCGCCCAAAACAAGATGATTTCACATTTGAGGCACTTACCAATCGGTGTTTCAAATGCTTCACTTGCCCTCACCCCCCTTGCCCCCTCTTCCACCGCGTGGGTGTGGGGGGAACTTGACTCCCCTCTCCCGCGTGGCGGGAGAGGGGCTGGGGGTGAGGGCATATCGACGCTTGAAACCCTGATTGGTATAACTCCAAAACCCCCCTCACAAATACAAGACTCGCCCTTTGTAGCGCGCCATCAGCTGCGCATTGTGCGCGTCGCCACCGTCGAGGTTCGCAGACATAAACACAGGAGGCGTAACACCCCGCTCCATCAGAATGGCACACGCCTCCGCGACGATAGCATTTGCCAGCGCAGCGCTCAGCACCGTCGAGACGGGTGCTATAGGTTGGGCAAAACCCTCGAGCTGCACAATTGCGTCGCCGGGCGGTGCGCCGTTATCAATCACCAAGTCCGCGACCTCGAAGAGCCGATACCCAGTGCTGCTGCGCGGGCTGACCGACTGCGAGTAGCGCAACGAGGTGAGCGCAATCACCTTAGCACCTTGCTGCTTGGCATACAGCGCGACTTCG
>JANXCK010000050.1 GCA_025060055.1 Fimbriimonadales bacterium
GGGAGTCGGACTCCCCTCTCCCGCGTGGCGGGAGAGGGGCTGGGGGTGAGGGCTGATGTCTCATTAGAGCCTTGATTGGTAAGTGCTTCCAACTTGAAATCGTCTCTTTTCTGCAGGGCAGGTTAGGAACCTGCCCCTACCCATGATGCCCTGTAGGGGCGCGTCAGGGACGCGCCCAAAACGAGACGATTTCACCTGTGAGGCGCTTACTATGCCAACCAAGGAGGTGAACTCGGGTGATGTGCCGCTATCAGGAGGGGCTAAGAGGGTGAGAGCATCCGTGCAACATCCACACTCTGCCCCAACTGCCTTCGGGCAGCGGACGGCAAGTGAACAGAATCACCTGAGTTTCGGTAGCAATTCGGGTCAACAGCTCCAGCGCGGCGCGGTAGCGCGCGAGGTCAAAGTAGACGAACGGGTCATCCAGCAGCAGGGGCAGGCGCAAATCGTCGGCAAGCGCGTCGGACAGCCCCAACCGACACGCAAAAAAGAGCTGATCCAGCACGCCCGCGCTCCACGCCGCTCGCTCTTCCTCGACGGGCAGTGTCTCGCCGCACTCAGGATGGTAGACCCAAAGGTTTAGGTTCTCGTCCAGCTGGGCTTGCGTATAGCGTTCGAGCGTGAGCGCTGGCAGATAATGCTCGATGCGGGGCTTCAGGCGCGGGCTGAGGTCGCTGAGGTAGCGTGCGTTCGCCTCCGTTAGCAGCTGCTCAGTGGCTTCGAGAAGGCGCACTCGGTACTGCAGCTGCTGCACGCGCTGCTGGACATAGGCGTGTTCCTGCTCCAGCGCGTCGAGCGGTTCGGTGTGCGGCAGGGTCTGGAGCGCGCCCTCACAACGGAGACGCTCCGCCTGCAACGCCTCCAGGTGCTGCTGTCGCTGTGCAACCGCGTGTTCCAGGCGCACCATCGCCTCCGTTGAGAAGCCCTCGCGTGTAAGCGGGTCGCGACGGAGCTGCTCCTGCAACCCCACGATTTCTATCGCGAGTTCACGCTGCTGCTCGCGCAGGGCTTTGGGGTCTTGGAGGCTATGCAAGGCATCCAGTCTGTGGCGCACGCGCTCGATCTCGGCGCGTCGCTGCTGCAGTGCGTTCCACTGCTCACTGAACTGTTGGATTGCCTGCTGGAGCTGCAGAGTGAACTGGGTCGCATGGTCTCGAATCGCGCCGTTGCGCGGCGGGAGATTCAGAGTGTAGCCTGCCTGCTGCAGGAGTTGCACGAGTTCCTGCCGATAGGCATCAATCTCCTGCTGAGCCGTTGTGGCGTCCGCTGGTGTTTCGAGGGATGGGGTGCGTCCGCGCCAGAACAGCGCAATCAGCAGAGCAAGAACGCCCAGCACGAGGGCAACCGCGCCCAGAATCGGGGCAAGCCCCCAGAGGCTCAGACTTGCCCCACAAAGTGCTGCGCCCAGAACGGCGTATCCGACTCGCGCCTTGCCTCGTCCCAGTGCTGCTTGCGCTGCCTGCTCCTGCTGCGAGCGGTGCTGTGCAAGCGCGTGCAGGCGGCGCAGGGCGTCCTGATACCGCATGTAGGCAGCGTCGACGCGCGTCTTGAGGTCGCTGGGCAGCGATGCCCAATCGCCGAACTGCGTTTCCAGCTCCGTCTCCAGCTCGCGGGCGCGCCGCTCCAGCTGCTCCAGCTGGTCTAAGTGGCGTTGGTTCGCATCGGCTTGACGGCGCAGCTGTTCCAGTCGTTCCTGCTGGGCGTAGACGGCGTGCCAACGCTCCAGCAGTTGCGTCTCGTGCGCCAGCTGCGCATCAAGCGTGGCAATCTCGGTTTCTACAGTATGCAGCCGTTGACGCAGTTCGTGGCGTTTCTGGGCGACCTCGCGCGCGGCGTGCAGCTGCCGAGCTTGCTCTTGCAGTCCGCGTTGCAGATTCTCGACTTGGGCACGCAGGCGGCGTCGCTCCTGCTGCAGTGCGCTCAGGATGCGGTTCAAGTCGGCGTTCACGGCGCTCTCGCGCAGCTGCTGCTGCAGCGACTTGAGGGTGCGGTGGGCGATGTGCGCTATCTCGCGTTGACGCACGCACGCGGTCGCTAAATAGACCTCTTGGGGCACGCGCCAGAGCTGCTCCCAGCGCGTGCGCGCCGCTTCGCCGCTGAGTTGCTCGCCGTGATGCTCCAACAAGAATGTGGCGCGTCGGCGCGGGTCATCCGTCGGGTGGAACTTAAGCAGGCGTATACGCTCGCCCCGCAACTCCAGCTCCAGTTCCAGCTGCCAGCCGTGCGGATGTCCCCAGCTGATGCGTTCGCGTGCTGCCTGTGCAGAGGTGGTGGGCGTCGTGTAGAGCGCGTCCAACAGCGCCGCCAGCACCGTGCTTTTGCCCGACTCGTTCGCCCCGACAAAGCAGTTTAGCCCTGCATCGAACTCGAACGCCGTGCGCTCCCGAAAGCATCCATACCCCTCCAGCACGAGTCTCAGAAAGCGCATCACAACCTACCCCCTCGCAGTAGGTAAATTCCCAGCTGCATCGCCTCTTGGTACAGTTTCGCGTCGTCGGGCGTGCGAGCTGCCGCCTCCTGCGCCACCTGCGCCAAGATATGCTCGAAGGGGGTATGAGGCGAAAGCGTTTCAGGCTGGTAGGCAGCCTCGATCTCCAGCCAGAGGCAGCTCGGTTGTAAGTTCTCGGTCAAGGCTTGGATGTTGAGTGGCTGCGTTCCTTGCCAGCGTCCTGTTAGGCGGATGATGGCGACGCTTTCCGGGCGCAGCCGCGCGCGCAGGTCGCTCAGCAGGCTCTGCGTGTCGAGATACGACGACACATCCCAGCTGAGGATGCCGTCATCCGCGCCGTCGACATAGTGTGCCTCGCCAACCGGCACGGGCAGCACCCGTGCGCGTTGCGGCGCAACCAACTCCACGATGAGCATCGCGCCAGGCAGCTGCTGGCGGGGCAGAACCATCTCAGGCGCGCCACTGTACCAGCAGACCGTGCGCCCCTGAGTCCATTCCTGCGGCGAGTGCCAGTCGCCCAAGGCAACATAGTCCAGTTCGCTCTCGGCAATCCAGCGTGGCTGAATGACGCCCTCGTCTCCTGCGTGGGGCATAGAGCCGTGCATCAGGGCAATCTGCAACGGCGCGCCGTCTGGCTCACGGCGCAGCGCGGGCTGCCAGCGCGCCTCGTCCCCTGCAGGACACGCCACGACCTCCGCATGAAGCGCATCGAGGCGCCATCGTTGCACGCGCGGCGAGAACAAGAGGTTGCGCGGTAGGCTGATGTCGCGGAACGGGTGCTGTTCAGGGGGGTCATGATTGCCTGGGATGACGATAGTGGGCAGTTGCGACTGCTCGATCACGCCGAGCGCGAACTCTATCCAGCGGCGGCTCACACGCGGGCTATCGAACAAGTCGCCTGCAATCAGCACGAGGTGGCACTCGCGCTGACGCGCCTGCTCGAAGACGCGCCGAAACGCACGCGCCACTCGCTCCTGGTGTGCCGACGCTGCCTCCCCCAAGTAGCCAAACGCCCTGCCCAAATGCACATCCGCAGTGTGCGCTATCCGTAGCACGGAACAGTGAATTCTTTCTGGAATGGCAGGTTCCTGCCCTCTTGAGAGTGTGTATGAAAATCGCATTCAAGCCGACGACTGAAGCCGTTATACCAATCGGGGTTTCAAACGGCACAGTATTCTGAACGGCTGAAGCCGTTCCTGTGCAGACCAAGCCGACCTCCGTCGGCTGTAGCCCGCGTAGGCGGGCTTGGTTTGCACAGGAACGGCTTTAGCCGTGTTTCACTTGACACCCTAATCGGTATTAGTATGCAGGCGAAGCCGAACAGCGTCAGCTACGGCTCGCGCAGGCGGGCTTTCGTAGCGTCGGCGTCTCGCCGACGCCCCCGCGTGGCACGAGCTTTCAGCCCGCGCAGCGTCGCACGGACAGTCGTGTCCGTGCGTGGTGGCTTGGACACGATTGTCCACGCCACGGGTGCTTGGGCGAGACGCCCAAGCCACGAGACGCTTGCGTCGGCGGGACGCCGACGCTATGCGGTACGACTTCTTGAACAGTCCTAAGGGGCTTACGATGGCGTCAGCGCTTCAATTGCCCCGTGCAAGTCGGCAATCAGGTCGTCTGGGTTTTCCAAGCCGATGTAGATGCGAAACAGCCACGAGGCTTTGCCGTGCGCATCGGGTGGCGTTTGCGTCCAGCCCAGCAGCAAGCTCTCGTAGCCGCCCCAACTGCAACCGAATCGGAACAGTCGTAGTCGCTCCGCGAAGGTGTACGCCTGCTCCTCGCGAATCGGGTGCGTCTCGAAGCTGAACAGGCTGCTGAAGCCCCGCATCTGTCGGCGTGCCAAGGCATGCTGCGGATGCGACGGTAGCCCTGGATGGTTCACCTTAGCGATTTGTGGCTGTGCCGCCAGCCACTCGGCGACCTGCAAGCCGCTTCGGTGCGCACGCTCCATCCGCACAGGCAAAGTGCGCAGCCCGCGCAGCAGCAGCCAAGCGCCGAAGGGGTCTAAGATGCCGCCCAGCAACTCGCGGGTTTGGGCGACCTGCTCGATATGCTCCTTGCGTCCCGCGACGACGCCTGCGAGCAGGTCGCTGTGCCCGCCCAGATACTTGCTCGCGCTATGCAACACGATGTCTACGCCCAACGCGTGCGGGTTCTGGAAGAGCGGTGTCGCCCAACTGTTATCGCACATCGTGAGGATGCCGCGCTCACGCGCCAGTGCGCTCACCGCGCACAGGTCTTGCAGGCGAAAATAGAGGCTGGATGGGCTTTCTAAATAGATTATGCGCGTGTTGGGCAGCAGTGCTTGTTCGAACTCTTCGGGGCACTCACCTGAAACGAAGCTTGCCTGCACACCGTAGCGTGGCAGCCACGATTCGAGCAGCATCTGCGTCGGGGGATAGACGGTCTGCACACAAATCACATGAGCGCCATGCGTGGCGAAGCTGAGGATTGCCGACGCAATCGCCGCCATGCCAGAACCGAAGCAGAGAGCGTCTTCGGTTCCTTCCAGCGCAGCGAGCTTCTGCTCGGCAAGGCGCACTGTGGGGTTGCTGTGGCGCGTGTAGACATAGCCCGCCTCGTTCAAGCCTCCGCGTGCAGTGCGCTCGCGCAGGGAACGCGCCGCGAACAGCGACGCCTGCACAATCGGCGGCGTCACAGAGCCATACGGAAACGGCTCCTGCTCGCCCAGATGCTGCAGAAGCGTCTCAACCGAGAACTCCTGTTCCATCTTGGCACTTCTCAGTAGCCGCTGGGCGTGGTGGGAGGCGGAGCCATTCCAGGGTTATACTGGTTCTGGCGCTGGATTTCGCCCTGCTTGCCGCCAGGAAACAGGTCGATGTGCCCTTGTACCTCGCCTTGTTCTTGGCGGAAGGCGCGAAAGCCCGAAAACGCCGCGACCGCCAGCGCAATCACCACGAAGATGACCACCAGAATCGTCTTTGTGCGGTCGTCCATCGTTAGTTCCCCTTGAACTCCTCGTTCCAGTGGATTAGGTTGCGTCGGCGTTGCTGAATGGCGGTGGCGTCCCAGGGCCAGTGCATGATTGCACGGCGTGGCATCGCTTTGACGTGCCCGTCGGCGAAGCCGAAGTTGGTCTGGCGGTGGTGTGCGCCGATGGTCATACGGGCATCTCCTGAGCCACACCAGTTGAACGCGAAGCTGTTGGGCGCATCGGGCCAAGAGGGGTTTGCGATATTCGTGTTGTCCCAACGCCACCACGCCATGTGGCGACTATAGCTCACCGTCGTCCAGAGTTCGTATAACACTATCGTCTCCGCAGGTCGACCAATCACTGCCAGCGGGCGCGAGTCTTGGTCTGCGTAGTAAGCGCACACGCCAAAGGTGGCGCTATCTGCCCACTGCCCGCTCTGGTAGTGTGTCCACGAATAGCTAATCGGGAAGCCAATCCCTTCAGGGGTCGTGCAGTCGTTGCGCGGGATGTTGTCGCTGGGGCAAGAGAAGATACCACTGTTCTTCACATACGGCATCAGCGCGTCTTCCATCCCAAACGCCTGGTCGGGACCGCGTGGGTCGTTGTTCAGCACGCGCTGTCCCATCAGCAGGCGGTGGAACTTATCCTCATAGTCTTGCTGATACATCATCGCGGCGGTCAACAGTTGCTTGATGTTTGTGGCGCAGGTCGTCTGACGCGCTTTTTCACGCGCCTGGGCAAAAACGGGGAACAAAATCGCAGCCAGGATCGCAATAATTGCAATAACCACCAGCAACTCGATCAGAGTGAATCCTCCTCGCTGTCGCATCGGTTGTGCCTCCTTACGCCTACATTATAGCACAAATCGAATAGAATCGTTCCGTTTCGGGCGCGTTAGGAACGCGCCCCTACAGGGCGTTTTGGGGAGGGGCGGGTTCCGAACCCGCCCCACAAAAAGGACGATTTTAACTTTTGAGACACTTATCACATTGCAGACGGGGTACGACGGCGAGACACCGTCCTACCCTAATTGCGAGGACGCCATCGTACCTGAATGGGCGCTATGTCGAGAATTTACGCCGCCTCGCGTGCCTCATCAGCTGTAACGCGCGTGTAGAGCCGATCGAGCCAGCCAACGATCTCCTGGCTCACCGCGCGAATCTCATTCAGACACTGCTCAGCGCGGGCTTTGTCGTTTTTTTCCATCGCCTCCACCGCCTGCGCGGCAATCTGGTGCAGCCGTGCGTGCGGCGCCTCGATTGCCTGAAACTCAAGCAGATGCCCAAACTGCTGCTGTCCGACGGAGTAGTACCAAGTACCCAGTGCGCATTTCTTATGCGAGACCAGCTGGTCGCGTGGAATCATCTCGCCGTGATGCACCATTCGCTCCACGCGCTCGACCCACTTGAGGTGGGCACGCTTGAAGGTCTGGATTTTC
>JANXCK010000068.1 GCA_025060055.1 Fimbriimonadales bacterium
CACCACTTCGTAGGCGGACTGGATGCGCGTATCGGCAAACGGAATGTTGCGTCCGATTTCCCAGTCCATGTGCTGGCGAAGTTCCGCAGGACTCATTCTGGGCACTTCCAGCACGCGCACGACGACCGAGTTCTGCCCAGCAAGGGCGAACGCTGCCTGCTTGGTGGAGATGCCCGAATCGGCGAGCAGCTTTTTGAGTGTTGCCGCTACCGCTGCTTTGTCCACCACGCCCGAACTGTCCACCGCGCCTTCGGGGGTTGGTGCAATGCCGATGCTGGTCACCACAGGCGGGCGTCCTGCCCGCACCTCCGCCACCTTGATAAAGCGGCTGCCCAAGTCGATTCCCACAACAACGCTTGGTTGTTTCGCCATTTCGGTGCTCCTGTTCACAACTGTGCGGCTTTGCGCTCCATCGCAAAGCCGAGCACGAAACACTTCGGTGGCAGGAACCGCTTTCCTGCCTGCCGCGCGCCTCGTCTGCCAGAGAGTGTACCCGATGGGCGTAATTCGACGATGAGTACCACCTTCCTGCTGCATATGACGGCAATTAGTGGGGAAAAGTCTCGCAATCGCTATGCCAGCTGCAGCTTAGGGTATACTATAACTCTGACTATCACAGGAGGTGTCTTCTGTTGGAGCGGGTTTCCATATTCGTTGATGGCGCGAACATGTACTATGCACAGAAGCGGTTGGGATGGTTTATTGACTATCGCAAGCTGCTGTGCTACTTCCGCACGACTCTTGGCATGAAGGTTGCCGACGCGTACTACTACACGGCGGTTGACCCGAACGCGAAGGGACGCGACGCCACTTTCCACGACTACCTGCTACATTCGGGTTATGTGTTGCGGACACGCCCTATCAAAGGGTGCTGCAGCAGCGAACGCGAAGAGCTGCCTTGGGAGCGCATCGAACTCGCCGTCGACATCGTGATAGACGCGCTGCTGACTTTGGACCACTACGATGTGTGCGTGATTCTCAGCGGCGATGGCAACTTCGAACGCCTTGTGGAAACGCTTCGTGCCAAAGGCAAGAAGGTAATGGTGTTCGCGCACCCCGAGATGACGGCGCGCGAACTGCGGATTGCCACTGGTCCCAACTTTCACGACCTGCGCGACATGGAGCGATTCATTGCACGCACAGATCGCGCCCCTGAACCGTGCCCCGACAAGACGATGTACGGCGCAGCGGACAGTAATGAGCATGCATGAACCAGCGCCCAAGTTCCGCTCGGGTTTTGTTGCCGTCATCGGGAAACCGAATGTAGGTAAAAGCACGCTGGTTAATCACTTCGTCGGGCGCAAGGTGAGCATCGTCTCGCCGCGCCCGCAGACTACGCGCCGCCGCATCTTGGGTATTTTGAACCTGCCCGACGCCCAAATCGTGTTCGTAGACACGCCCGGCATCCACAAGCCCAAATACAAGCTTGGGGAGCGCATGGTGGAAGCCGCAGTGGGCGCGTTGCCCGACGCCGATCTGATTCTATTCGTGGTGGACGCTTCCAAACCGCCAAGCGCGGAAGACCAGCAGATTGCGGAGCTGCTGCGCACGGAAGCACACGCCCCCGTCGTGCTGGTGCTGAACAAGATGGATAAGCTGCCCCCTGAAAAAGTGAAGCCACACGCTGAAGCTTACTGGCAACTCGTGCCCAACTATGCCGACTGGATGATGACCAACGCCGTCAAAGGACATAACTGCGACAAACTACTGGAGATTATTTTGAAGCACTTACCAGAGGGGCTACCCTTCTTCCCTCAGGAGCAGATTACAGACCAGCCTGAACGCTTGTTCGCTGCCGAGATTATCCGCGAAAAAGTGTTGCTCAACACCTATCAGGAGGTGCCTCACGGCATCGGCGTCGCTATTGAGCGTTGGGAAGAGCGTCCGAATGGGGTGCTATACATCGCCGCGACGATATATGTTGAGCGCGAGACGCACAAAGGCATCGTGATTGGCGAGGGAGGCAAGATGCTCAAGAAAATCGGGCAACGCGCCCGCGAGGAACTCGAACTGTGGCTTGGGCGCAAAATCTTCCTTGAACTGTGGGTCAAAGTGCGTGAAGATTGGCGCAACATCCCCAGCTTCTTCCAACAGATAGAGAGCTGAGGGCAGGCACGGGAAGTCGCTTCTTGGCGAATCTGCAAGATGGCTTGGAGCCGTTCTTGTGTAATAAGTGCCTCCGAGACAAAATCGTTCTTTTATACCAATCGGGGTTTCAAGTGGCGCAGTCGCCGACGAGGGCGCCACTTGAAACCCCGATTGGTGTAATCCTGATCGGGGGTCTCAACCGAGACGAGTGAGGGAATTACCACGTCCGCCCCGCAGATTGCGGTAGAAACAATCCTTGGAACCTGCACGTCTTACTACACATCAGGAGTATTACCATGCGTGTGCTGTGGCTCTGCGCTGTTCTGTGTAGCGGTCTGAGCTTGGCGTTGGCGCAGCCCGATTTGGCGAGCGATCCACGCCTGCAGAAGCCTATTGCTGTCTGGCTCAAGATGGAGCCACTTGGCGATGCGATGCGGACGCTTAGTCGTGCGACGGGCGTGCGCCTGTCCTGCTCCAGCCAGATTCAGGCGCAAAAAGTGGCGATTTTCATCCCTGCCGAGCGCCCTGCCCATGAAGTGCTGACTCAGCTCGCGCGTGTCTTGCGCTACGAGTGGCGCGTCCGCGACGACGAAAACGGCTACATGTTAGTTGCGCCTGACGAACTGCGCCGTCAAGAGAAAGCAGTCAGCCGCGCCCTGCGCGAGGCGCGCCACAAAGCGGTGCAAGACCTGATTCGGGCAGCACGCGACTGCGCCCAAAAACCCATCGAGCAACTGATTGAGGAGCAACGCAACTGGTCTTATGACCCAAGCGCGCAACAAGACTCCTACATGCAGCAACGGCGGCATGTGCTATTGCAACTAATCAGTGGCTACGGTCAAACTATTCACGGTGAGCCAATCCGACACACCTCCGCCAGTGAAACGCTTCTGCGCTGTCTTGCGGCGATGCCGCCCGCTGCGCTGAACGCGCTGCTCAACGGGCAGTGGGTTGGGCTAAGTACGCGCCCTGCACACGGAATCTACGCCTATCCACCTGACGTGCCCGTGCCTGACTCGATGCGTGAACAAGCTGTGGTCGAGCGCGACACCGCCGACGGACAGCAGGGCTACGCAGCGGAGCCTCGAGGCGAGAACCCCGCGTTGGTGGGCGTGTGGATGCGCCTCAGCCCCAATCGCGCGAACGCCATCCAGTACCGAATTGTGAGCTTCACCCGACCTGTGGATCTCAGTCGCTTCGGCGAGGTCTCTGGCGAAGCCGTGACTGTTTTCCGTAAACCGCGGCTGAACATGTACACAAGCGTACTCCAGTTTCACCTGCTGCCGTATGCGCAGGAGCATCCGTTCTTGCAGTCGTGGCGAGAGTGGGCGACGCCCGAGTCGGAGTGGGCAAAACATTTGCCTGCCGAGCCGAAACCTATCGATCGCCCTGAACCGCCCTTGCCCGAATATCGGCGCGAGGAATGGATCGTGTCGTCAAGCAGCGTGTTGCTCACAACAGCCGATGTGCTGGAGCGTGTCGCATGGCTCACGGGCAAACCGATTGTGGCGGACGCCTTCCGCTCGGTGTCCGTGATGGTTTCGCGCAATATGCTCAGTCAACCGATGACACTTTTGCGCTTTCTACGGCAACATTGCTGGACACGCTTCGACGAATCGGGCTACTTGCTGACGCGCACCCAACTCTACTGGTCGCGTCAGCGCTGGGAGCTACCTGAGGCTAAGCTGCGTGCGCTGGAGCGCAAGTTCAAGGCGGGCGGTTGGCTGGATTTGCGCGACTATGTTGACCTCGCCGCTGCCCTCACGCCTGAGCAGGTGGAGCAATTCACCGCGCCCGACGGAGTCCATTTCTTACCCGCCGTCGAGTTCCCCATCCGACCCCTTACCAACGCGCGTGGGCTGCGGTTTTTGGCATCGCTGACGCGGGCGCAGTACCAGCAGGCGTTGACAGGCGAGTGGATACCCGTTAGCACGCTTTCGCCCGTGCAACGCCAGCGGTTCAACGAAGCACTTCACGATGAGTTCCCGCCAGTGGAAGCATTATTCACTTCGGTTCCTGAGGGGTACACGGGGGGCTACTCTTTCACAGACTCACAGGTGACGCGCCTCAGTTCGGTACGCGGAGCCTTTGTTCTGGGCATGCACCCAACGCCGTCGGATTCGCCTAATGAACCTGCGTTTCGCCTGCAGGTGGAGCCAGAGCAGGTGGACGCAGTCGTCGGCGTCCGACCTGACGGAATGGTGTCCTACTCCGTGCCGCCAATGTCGCCCGCGCAGCCCGACTCGCCAAGCGAAACGCGCGATTGGATTAGATACTACAGTGAAATGATTCAGAACGATTTTCCTGACGCGGTACTGTTCCAGCGAAGACAGGTTCGGTACACGCTGTGGCTGGTTGCGCCACCGTCACAGCGCGTCTTCGAGTATGCCCAGTACCGCCACATCCCTGTGGAGATGCCCGCTGCAAAGGCGTCGGAGTAGCGTGGGCTACTGTGGGTCTACGGGAGTTGCAACTGCCACATCTGGTTTCCAACCAGTCCCAGCGCGACGGTGAGCGCGACCACGATAAGCCCACCTACGATTGAGCCGCGTAGCATCGCCACGACTCCGCAGGTCAGTCCCCCGATCACTCCCAGAGGCGGGAAGCACAGCCCCAATCCTGCCAGCAGCACGCCTGCCACAAGCCAGCCGCATGCGCTGCGACGCCGCGTCGTGGGCAGGTACAAATCGGTAGAATCTACGGGGGGCGGCTGGACGGGAGCTTGGGCGGTAGGCACAGGTGCAGCGGGCGGCGGCGCATACCCGCGCAGCGAGTCCGCCGCCTGCCGTGCGCCAATCAGCGTCGGGTCTAAGTGGTAGGCAGTCTCATATGCCTTGAGCGCCTCCTGCAAGCGGTTCTGGCGATGCAGGTACGCGCCCCAGTTGTAGAAAGTGTAGGCGTCGCGCGGGTTCAGTGCGATTGCTTGGGCAAAGTGGCGTTCCGCTTGGGCGTGGTCGCCCGTGTGCGCGTAGGCAAGTGCAAGGTACAGGTGCACGCGCGGCTCGCGCGGCTGCTCCGAGACCGCACGCTGTAAAAACGGCAACGCCTCAACATACCTGTCTTGCTGCAACAGCGCGTAGCCAATCTCGACAGCAGAACGCACGGCAACAAGTGTACCTTCAGGCGTCTAATCCGTAGGGTACACTCTACGGAGGGACAGACGATGAGAAAGTTTCTGGGCTTTGTGGTGCTGTTTGGACTGGGCTTTGCTACGGGCGCGTATGTGCTGAACACCTACTTTCCCAAAAGCGGGGGGCGGTTGGTGATCGCCGCGCCCAACAGCGACACGCAAGCCAGTCGCGTGGCGCTCACGAACCTGCTGCAACAGCGCCCTGAGACCGAGCCTGCGCCCACCAACTTCGAGACGATGCTGCGCACGGCTTCACAGCGGATCGCGCCTGCGGTGGTGAACATCGATACTGCGGTGCGCGCGATGGACTGGTTCGGCAACACGCGCGAAGTGGTGGCAGGACGCGGCTCAGGCGTCATCATTAGCCAAGACGGCTATGTGGTGACGAACAACCACGTGATTCGAGTGCAAGGAAGGCTGGCATCGCAGATTGTCGTCACCTTGCAGGATGGACGCCAATTCTCCGCCCGCGTGCTGGGCACAGACCGACGCAACGACATCGCCTTGCTCAAGATCGACGGCACGAATTTGCCGACGGCACAACTAGGCGACTCTGACCGCCTGCAAGTGGGGGACTGGGTGATTGCCGTCGGTAACCCGTTCGGCTTGGGCACAACGGTTACCGCTGGGATTGTGAGCGCGATCGACCGCCGTGTGGAGCTGGAAGACCTGCCCAGCGGGTTAATCCAGACCGACGCTGCCATCAATCAGGGCAACTCAGGGGGCGCGCTCGCCGACTCGCGCGGGCGACTAATCGGCATCAACACCGCCATCTACTCCCCTGTGCGTGCGAATGTCGGCATTGGCTTTGCCATCCCCATCAACCGCGTCCGACAGGTCGTGCAAGATATTCTCAAGTACGGGTTCCTCAGCGAAGCGTATCTGGGGATTGCGTTTGTGGATGTCAGCGACCCGCAGATTCGCGAACGGCTGCGTCGAGCCATGCCCGATCTGCAGTTCCCGCGCCAAGGGATGCTGGTGATTCAGGTGGAGCGCGGCGCCCCTGCCAGCCGCGCGGGGATCCAGCCCGGCGATGTGATTTTGCAGGTGGACGGACGCGCGGTGCGCACCACCGAGCAGATGCAGGAGATGCTGCGCCTCAAGCAGCCAGGTGAGACGGTGCGCCTGCGCATCTGGCGCGAGGGCAGGCAGCTTGACCTGAACGTGACCTTAGGCACGATGCCCTAAGACTCTCAAGTTGCCCTGAAACTCGCAAAGTGAGGGCAGTACGACGGCGCCCTCGCCGTCGCCTCGTGTGGCACGGGCAAGATGCCTATGCCACGCTGTGTGGCTTGGGCGTCTCGCCCAAGCAGAGCGTGGCTTGGACCGTCGTGTCCAAGCCCTGACGCACGGACACGACTGTCCGTGCTACGCTGCACGGGCAGGATGCCCGTGCCACGCAGGGGCGTTGGCGAGACGCCAACACTACGAAAGCCCGTTCGCGTTCTGATACAGTCTCTGCGAGGCACTCATGGAACGCCCTTTCCACGTTCCTGCAGCGCATCTGCGCTGGAACCTGTACGGTGTGGGGCTGGCGAATCTGGGGCGCGATGGCAAGCCCGAACTCGTCCCGACGCCCCAGCCCGCGCCCGATGAACTGCTTGTGCGCATCGATGCCGTCGGAATCTGCTTCAGCGACCTCAAAATCCTGCGCCTGGGCGGCGAGCACCCGAAAATCGCGCGCGACCTGCGCCGCCACCCCGTTGTGATGGGGCACGAAATCAGCTGCACGGTGGCGCATGTGGGCGACGCCTTGCACTCGCGCTTCCAAGTCGGCGAGCGCTACATCGTGCAGGCAGATGTGTATGTGAACGGGCGCGTGCAGGCAGTGGGCTACGCGCTGGACGGCGGCTACACTCAATACACGCTTTTTGGGCGACCTGTGCTGGATGGCGACGCAGGATGCTACCTACTTCGCTGTCCAGAGTCTCTGGGCTACGCCGAGGCGGCGTTGGTGGAGCCATGGGCGTGCGTGGTCGCCAGCTACCGTATTCAGCCACGCCCTACCCCGCAACGAGGTGGCAGATGGCTCGTGACTATCCCCCATACCCCGACGGTGCATTATCGGTGCAGCGCGTTAGCGACGCTTCGTTACCCAAGTAGCGGGGAAGGTGCAAGTACGCTTGGGCAAATCGCTCAAGCAACTCAGGGGTTTGCCCTCGTTGTAGTCGACGCGCGGGGCAACCCGCTTGCCGACGAGTTTTTGCAAGCGGCGCACCAGCTCGGCATGCACGCCCAGCGCGTTGAGGTCGCCGAAGCGAGCCTGTATGACCCCGCGCTGCTGCACAGCCTGCAGGCGGCATACGCGCCTGACGGCTTCACCGATGCTCTACTCTACGGCAACCCCACGCCCGCCCTGCTGGAGACCGCCCTCGACGCCCTCTGCTACGGCGGTGTGTTGAGTTTCACCTGCCACCATCGGCTGGGCGCTGTGCCGATTGATGTCGGCAGGCTCCACTACGACCGCCTGCAGATACTCGGCACGACCAGCTGGGACATCACCGATGCCTATCACCACACGCGCGACACGGCGTTGCGCAGGGGCGATCGGCTCTTGCTGTTTGGCGCGGGCGGTGCGATGGGACAGATGCAACTGTTCTACGCGCTCACGCGCCCTGAGCCTCCCGCACAGGTCGTGGTGGTAGACCGCCATCCTGAGCGGCTCGCACCCTTGCGCGAGCTGGGAACGCCGCTGGCGCAGGCAGCAGGCGTCGACCTGCAGTTTTACTGCAACGCCGATGCCGAACCCGACGCGCAGCAAGCGCACCTGAAGTCGCTCTGCCCGCACGGCTTCGACCAAGTAATGCTGTTGGCATCCTCGCCCGATGCCGTCGCGCTGACCTACCCCTTGCTGACGGATGGCGGCGTGTTGAACCTGTTCGCGGGTATTCCCAAAGGGCAGAAGGTGGCACTGGATTTGACGCCGCTGGCGACGCGCCACATGCGACTGCTGGGCAGCAGCGGCTCCACGATGAACGATATTGCCGAATGCCTGCGCCTTGTGGCGGAGGGCGCGCTGCCTGCCCGCAAAGTCATCGGCGCGATTGCAGGGCTGAACGCGCTCCCTGACGCGCTGAGCGCCGTGCAAGCGCACCGCTACCCGGGCAAAATCGTTGTGTTCCCGCAACTACCCGACTTGCCGCTATTCGGGCTGCACGAGCTGGCAAGCCACCTGCCTGAAGTCCACGCCCACTTAGAGAACGGACGCTACTGGACAACTGCAGCAGAGGCGCTGCTTTATCGTCCTGAGCCGTTGTAATACCAATCGGCGTTTCAAATGACGCAATTCATCGGCGAGACGCCGACGCTACGAGCGCGTGCTGCGTCGCGTCGGCGTCCCGCCGACGACATCACGACGTTTGCTTTAGCGATTGGTATAATATGTGCCTCTAAAAGGCTGGCATTCTCGTTATCTGCGACGGCGTTCGCGCCACCGCACCTCCTCGCTTTAGCGGATATCCAAAAAAAACCGTGGGGGCGGGCAACCCCGCCCCACGGGGAGGTGGAAGGAAGGTCGCGTTCAGGTGCGTGGTTCAAGAGGGAAGTTGTGTTCCTGCCAAGCGAGGATACCGCCAGTGAGGTTATACAAGTTGCGAAAGCCCTTCGCCATCAACGCGCTAATCGCTGTGCTGGAGCGGTCGCCCCCTAAGCACTGCACAATTACGGGGCGATCGGTCGGAATTTCGTGCAGCCGCTGCAGTACGCGCCCTGCGTGGATGTGAATAGCGTTGGGGATATGCCCCTCGTTGTACTCCGATAGCCCGCGCACATCCACAATCACCGCCTCGCCCGACTGCCACAGCCGGTGCGCTTCCTCCGCCGTGACCTGCGGCACGGTCTCCAGCTCGCTTGGCGCGTAGCCCTCC
>JANXCK010000251.1 GCA_025060055.1 Fimbriimonadales bacterium
CGAGTTGTGGCAAACTCGACATTCGGCTGAACTCCAATCGCGCATGGTATAATACCCCCCGCATGGGCTGGTGGAAGAAGACCGACTTCTGGATCGCGCTGATTTTGTTCGCTATCAGCATGATAGGTTTCGCGCGCGGCAACGAGGCAATTGCTGACCCTGGACAGGATGTCGACCCGCGCCTTGCGTGGCTGTACCTGCTGGCAGCGGTGATTATGTTGGTCAACGGCATCCTGTCGCATCGGCAACACCTGCGCGATCTGGAAGAGCAAAAAGCCAAGCAACTCGCCAAAACCAGCCGACAGGAGGCGACCACCCGATGATTAGGTGCGCTGAGTGCGAAAAACCGCTGGAGAAGGTGCCCCTCTGGTACGCCACGGTCAACATCCGCTTCGTGTGCGACGACTGCCGTAAGGTGAACCCGCACCACTGGCTGCCCTCGACGCTCGAAGAGGACGAAGAAGAGAAGATTTTGGGGCGTGACGAGGATGTCGCGTTTGTGGAAGGCGAGGTCAGCATCGAAGAGCTGGAGCGCCGCGACCGCAAACGCCTCGTGGGTGAGACCGATGACCTGTTCGAGGTGGACTTAGACGAGGAAATCGAAGAAGAATGACCCCCACCTTCCATATCCGCCCTGCGTGCTACTCGCCCGTCGACTCGTTCTGAACAGGCAGGCGGGCAACGCGTTTCACCTTGCTATAGCGTGTGCGATAGTAAATATAGCCCGCCGCCCCCACCAGAAACAACGCCGTGCCTATCAACAGGGCGCGATCGAACTGCTTAATCACCGCATCGCCGAACCAGTGAACCAGATACGCGACGGCAAAAAAGCGTGCCCCTCGCCCAATCACACTCACGCCCATCATCGTCCAGATGTTATAGCGAAACACCCCACTGGCAATCGTGAACACTTTGTATGGGATGGGCGTGAACGCTGCGATGAAAATCGTGTACACGCCGTAGCGACTGTACAGTCGTTCCACTGCTTGCACCTTTTCTTCTTTGAACATCCTATGCAAGAGCGGGTAGCCGCCGTACGCGCCCACAATCCAGCCAAATCCTGCGCCCAGCACACTGCCGACTGTGCAGAGCGTCGCAACCCAGAACGGGGCGGGCGCGTCAGGCGCAAGCAGCAGCGCGATTATCAACACATCAGGGGGCACGGGAAAAAACGAGGACTCAATAAACGCGACCCCAAAAAGCCCCACCAGCCCGTACTGGTTGACCAAGCCGAGTGCCCATTCCTTTAGAGCCTGCATCTGTGTAGAGAGTATACCCGTGTCGGGAAAGGGCAGTTTGGGCACGACGGCGTCTCGCCGTCGCCTCCGAGCGTGGACGCCGTTGTACCCGAACCCGAAGCAGTTTCACCCCAGAGATGCCTATACCGATGGGACACTCAGCACCTTGAGCCGAAGTTGACCAGGATAATCAGCAGGTCTGTGTCGTTCACTGCGCCGTCGCCGTTCACATCGGCGTTGTTCGCACCCGTCTGCCCGAACGCGAGCAGCACGATGAGCAGGTCGGCGTCGTTCACGATGCCGTCGGCGTTGAGGTCGCCTTCGCGGCGCAGGTCGCACGGGCGGGTATCCAGCACAAATGCTTCATTCCGCCGTGTGGCGGCGCGGTACCCCTGCCCGACGATGTAGCGTCCGTCGGGCGAAATCGCCAACGCTGCCTTCAACTCAGAACCGTCAGTAAGCAGGTTGGCGAACACCAAGTTGAGGTCTTGTATTCCTGTTTGCGCCGTCCAGCGGAAAGCGCGTGTCGCTCTGGGGTCTCCCGGTTCAGGCGGGCGAACCCACCCGACCACCACAGCACCATCGGCTGAGGCGGCATAGGCGAAGCTGTCGTAGCCATACAGAGTACCCAGACTCTGCATCGTGCCGTTCTCCCAGCGAAAGGCACGCTCGTAATACTCTTGGTTAGGGTCTCCTTCGTCGGGCCAGCGCACTACGTAGCCCACCACGACGGCTCCGTTCGCCGAGATGCCGAACCCGTAGCTGTCAGTGGTTCCCGGAAGAGTGCCCAAGCTTTGCATACCGCCTGCTTCAGTCCAGCGGAAAGCGCGTGCGCCGCTTCGAGTCGTGGAGGTGCCCACAACCACTGTGCCATCGGCAGAGACTCCCTGCGCCCGACTGATAACGCCGCCGAGCGAGCCTAAATCACGCATCCCTGTTTGTGCTGTCCAGCGGAAAGGGCGTACCCTGTAATCGGTAGTCAGTAAGTAGCCTACCACCACAGAGCCGTTCGCCGAGACGGCGGTAGCGTAACTGTAGAGACCGCCCAGTGTCCCAAGAAGGCGTAGCCCCTCAGAGGTACTCCAACGATAGGCTTGGATGGAGCTGCTATCTACATACATCGAGCCAACGACGACTGTTCCATCTGCGGAAACCGCTGCTGCCGCGCTGCCCCCGCCATTTCGGAGCAAGTCCTGCATCCCCACGCCGCGCCTCCAGATGAAGGCGAAGCTGGGCGCATCGGGTGAACCGCGAAAACCGTAGGAAGTGCCCACTACCACGCTGCCGTCCGCTGAAACGCCTGTGGCAATCGATTCGCTGCCGCCGTACAGCGTTCCCAGCCAAGTCAGCGATTGAGCAGAGAGCGTCAGAAACGCGCTCGCATGCAGTCCAAACATTAGCGCCCCAATCCGTAAGCATCCCGATTGCTTCACCTTCGTCCACCTCCGTCTGTGAGGGTAATCTCGCACGCTCTGCTAACTTGAAGTCGTTCCTGGGCAAACCAAACCCGCCTACGCGGGCTATCAGCCGACGCGGGTCAGCTTCGTCAGCACAGGAACGGCTCGAGCGGTATTGCACCTGGAACCCCGATTGATACAAGATGTATACCTCTCGTGGCGTGACAAAAATGCAACGGGATTAGCGGTTGCCGATGGTTTTGAACCAGAGGCGCGTATCCGTACCAAGCAATCCCATCTTCGCTTTCGCAGGCGACGACGGGACACTGACACTACGCCACAGGATCGCTTACGCACCCTCTCGGTTGCCCTACTTCACTCGGCGTCTGGCTCAATCACGCCGCGCCTCAGGCGCTCTAACGCTGCCCTGACGCTCTGCCAGTGGATTGCGAAAAGCACCCAAAACGGCGTGCTATTGTAGAGCCAATCGTTAAGAGTGCCTATCAACCCGTAGAATGTGTCTGGTATTCGCGCTACCGCGCCTGCGGGGTGATGGAGCAAAGCCGAAAATGGGTCATTAAGCCTCTGAAGTGTCAAGTATATCAGCAGCAGTATCCAGAGCGCGCCTGTGAGCAGGAGCGGTGTCCCCGCAGGCGCGTCGCGCAGTAAAATCGACATTATAGTGAGAACCGTCGCTAACCACACAATTGTCACCAGATACGGCGCAAAGGGCGGACGCCCGTCCCACCAGTAAAAAAGAAAGCCAACCCAGCTCCACCACAGCATCCCTACCAACAAGAAGCGTGTGTAAGTTTCCGCAGAACTAACGCTGAGCAACGCCGCCGCAAACGGCAACCACAAATCCAGCGTGAGGTTGCGCATAAGATGAACTACCAGCAGCGAATTCCAGAGCGACGCTTCGGGAGTGTAGCGTGCGCTCATGTAAAGCCCCTCGCTTATCAACGCGCCCCCAAAACAAACGAGCAACACCCACCGCAGCAACCCCAGATTGGGCGACTCACTACGCAACAGGTACACTCCTGCACCCGCTGCCGCAAACGCGACCACACTGCCCATCAGGTAGCTCTCCGCGAACAAACCGCCGAAAACTCTCCCGAGCATTAGTTGGAGCGAAAGCGCCCATCCCAGTAGGTAGACCCCCTGCGCCGTTCCCAGCACTGCGCACGACCACCCTACGCTCCGAACCAAATTGCGCTCTGAAACAGACTCTGTTGCCATCGCAGCCCTCGCGTCGCTGCTTCCATGCGGTCTTACTCCTGCGCCAGTTTCTCGAAAAACATCACATACTCGTGCTTGAACACATAAAAGTTATGCTTCAGGGCACGGTATCGCCAAAGGCTGTACTGACCCCGCTTGCCCCGATTCTCCTGAATATCTTTGACACAGAGGCTTTTCAACCTGAAACCATTTCTGAGAACGCGCTCCATACAGTAAAACCCAAGAGGTATCCACTCGCCTTTCGCATACTTGTCGCCAACCACCAACACCAGAAAGCGTCGCTCTTCCAGCAGCGGTGCGAAGTTGCGCACAACGCGCTCGAAAGCCGCCAGGAAGGCATCTGTGTCAGCTGCGTTCGATAAGTCCTCTGGGAGGTTGCTGAACTTGATGATGTCATGGTAGGGTGGATGCAAGATGAGCAACTGAGCTTGCTCGAAGCCCCATGCACGCATCTGTTGCTGAACAAGCAGTCGGGCTTCCTCGTGAGTGCTGTCGCCTACGAAGACCTCGACTTGCACGCGGTGGGGGTTTTCGGTTAGACGGGTGCGCTGGCGTGTCTGCTCAACGCAGGAGGGCTGCAGGTCTACGCCGATTGCCCATCTGCCCAGACGCACTGCCTCGATAAGAGTCGTGCCTAAGCCCACGAACGGATCTATGACTAAATCGCCTCTTTTGGTGAAACGCCGCATCGCTTGGTAGGGGATTTGGGGCACGAAATTGCCCCAGTACTCGGCGGAATGCACGCTCCCGTTGTCCCGCCTCCCCACCAGCCACAGGCTGTCAGTGATGAGGTCTTCGTAGGTGTCCCACGCGGTCAGGTCAAGGTCGTTGAGCTGCGTCGGTAAGCGCATCGGCTCTCTCCGCTCGAGCATTGTACCTTTCCGCGTGCCTGCACCCTTGGTCGCGAAGATTCTACCTGCATAGGCGGGGCGTCCGTGCGGGTATCGGTGGCTCAGCAGCCGCGCCCGAAATTGAACAACACCCTTAGCAGGTCAGCGTCGTCCACACGCCCGTTGCAGTCCACATCCACGCGCCCTAACTCTTGCCCTGTCTGCCCAAATGTGAACAGTACCTGCAGCAAGTCGGCATCATTGACGCAGCCGTTGTTGTCCACATCGCCGTTGTGTGCCGTGCAGACAGGACCCGTATCCAGCAGGAACGCCTCTGTGCGTCGTGTCGCTGCGTTGAACCCTCTGCCTACGATGTAGCGTCCGTTCGGCGAGAGGGCGTAGGCGTACTCAAGGCGCGAGCCGTCAGCAAGCAGGTTGGCGTAGACTACATTCAGGTCTTGCATCCCCGTTGGTGCGGTCCATCGGAAGGCGCGAATCTGCCCTCCAGCGACGGGCGCGTATCCGACGACTATCGAGCCGTCCGCTGACACGCTGTACGCATGGCTTTCGACATCGCCTAACGCGCCAAGATCTTGCATTCCTGTCGACTCTGTCCATCGAAAGGCGCGCCAGCGATTGTTCGGGTTATGCGCTCTGCCCACCACAACCGCGCCGTCCAGCGACACACCATATGCCTCGCTGAGGGCGCCGCCCAGCGTGCCGAGGCTTTGCATTCCCTGCTGCGGCGTCCACCGAAAGGCGAACGATTGAGCGGGCGTCCCCGCACCGGTTGCCCAGCCCACCACGACTGTGCCATCTGCTGATACATCGTGCGCGATGCTCCAGCTGTCCCCAAGCGTGCCGAGATCTTGCATACCTGTCTGCGTCGTCCACCGAAAGGCGCGAAACTGGGCTTGAGCATCAGGCGCGTAGCCGACCACGACCGCCCCGTCCGCCGACACGCCATACGCATAGCTCCACACGCCCCCCAGCACGCCGAGATCTTGCATTCCCGTTTGAGCTGTCCACCGAAAGGCGCGGAATTGACCCCCAGAGTTGTACGCCCAGCCGACCACGACCGCCCCGTTCGCAGAGACATCGAGCGCCTCGCTCCAAACGCCGCCGAGCGTGCCCAAGTTCTGCATCCCTGTTTGCGCCGTCCATCGGAACGCACGGAGGTTGCCACTGGCATCCAGTGCCCTGCCAACCACGATTGCGCCATCTGCCGACACGCCACGCGCCCAGCTCTCCCTACCGCCTAAAGTGCCAAGCCAGCGGAGCGTCTGGGCTTCGGCTCGAATCGATGCACCAACCCCAAGATTCAGCGCCACAACAACGGTCAGACCCAACTGCGTCGTCACCCGAATCATCGCGTGTCCTCCTTCGGCAGGATTCTGCGTCGTCGCAGGATACGCCTCTATTATAGCCCACGTGGTACGGGCTTCCAGCCCGTGCAAGAGGCACGAAGTGGCAACTTGAGTTGATAAGTGCCTCCAAGATTGAATTTTCCCCAGATGCGCGGGAAGAGCCATGTACGACGGCGTCCCACCGTCGTCCCACGATGGCGAGAACACTATCGTATCGGTGAGGGACAATTCTGAATGTGCTGACAGGGCGCGGGAACCGCGCCTATACGGGCGAGGTTATCTCGCCCCTTCGCTGCGTGCTGTGCCTCCCGCCAAGAGACTGTTTAAGTAGACGGCTCAAGCCGTTCCTATGCAAACAAAGCCCGCCTACGCGGGCTTATACCGATTGGCATTTCAAGTAACACGGTTCGTCAGCGAGACGCTGACGGGGCGTGCGCTCCGCGTAGCGTCGGTGTCCCCGCCGACGACTGCACCACTTGAAACGCCGATTGGTATTATTAGCCGACGCAGGTCGGCTTGGTTTGCGCAGCGACGGCTTTAGCCGTATCTCACTTGAAATCCGAGTTGGCATTACAAGGCTCGGAGGTGATGTGTGTCGGAACCTCCGAGCCGAGGTGCAGCGAGAGAGGAGACTGCGTGCCTCTTATTCGCCTACGGCGAGCAAGAAGCACCGAAGTTGAGCAGCACAATCAGCAGGTCTTGGTCGTTCACCACGCCATCGTTGTTCACATCGCCGTTCAGGGAGCAGCGTCCTGCCGAGCGGTTCGCCGCCCAATTGGTAGCGTTGACCAGCAGTTGGCGGAACTCTGGGCTGGCAAGCGAGTAGCTCGGAACGGCACGGGCAGAGATAGAGATCGCCCGCGAGCCATTCAGCTCCCAACCTGCTACGCCCGCCTCATTATAGATGTTTTCTCGGTAGAAGACGGTCGCGCCTGGCTTGGGAATGAGCTTTGTGATGCCGTACTGCCCGTCGAAGCTGAACTGCGCAGGCAGCGAGGCGTCTATGACGGAGTTGGGAGTCTCGCGCGTGTATGTGACGGTCTGCGGATAGCTGTAGCTGTAGTCCGTCGTCACGGGCAACACATCCGCGTATGCTTGGCTCACATAAGAATAGTACGCTGCCCATTCGGTTGTAACAAGACCGCGTCCACCACTTTGCGTGAGCCAGTTCGCAATCTGCGTCACGTTCGTGCTGCTTGCACCGTCTGTGATGAAGACCACGCGCGTATCGCTGGGGATAGAGAAGTTCGTGGCGAACGGCTCTGCGGTCTCCACCTCGTACCCTGCATTGCGGAGCAGGTTCGCAACCGCAGGCACACCGCCGAATCCCACGAGCAACACTTTGGTTGTGGGCGGGCAGGCGTTGCCGAAATTCAACAGCACCACCAACAGATCTTGGTCGTTCACTACCCCATCGCGGTTGAGGTCGCCTTGCAAACGACACGAGCGGGCAGCCCACGTGACAGCGTTGCCCAGCAGGCGACGGAAGTTCGCATCTTCCAGCGAGCCACCAAAGAGGGGGTAAGCGACGGCAGAGATAGAGATGACGCGCGCACCACTACGCAACTCCCAACCGACCACACCGTTGCCACTGTAGTCGTCGGTGTAGAAGACCGTCGCGCCTGACTTCGGTGTCATCCGCGATGCGCCGCCTCCGCCACTGAAACTGAAGCTGGCAGGCAAGCCCGCGTTCAACACGCTATCGGCAGTCGCCTGCGTGTAAGTAAGTGAGGTCGGATAGGCGTAGGAACCACCGTAGTTCACTGGCAACACGCTGTACAAAGTGCCGCTGCTCCCGTGGCACCATACAACCCACTCGGTCGTCACCAGCCCACGATTCGCGCCTGCGTTGAGCCAGTTCACAATCGCCTGCTGCACATTCCCCTGAATACACCAGTTCACACTCGGATCGCCAGGAATGTACACTACCTGGGTATTCGTAGGGATACCAGTGAAGCTCGCCTGCGTCACAAAAGTCGCGGTGTGACCCGCCTCACTCAAGGCTTGCTGGATTAGATTGTCGTAAGTTGGATTGCCGGTCGCAATCACCAGCACATCCGCTGCCAGCACACCTGAGAGAAGCGCGGTCGATAGAATCCCTGCAGCTATAGTTCTGCGCATTCTCGCACCTCCTACTCCTGATTTTAGCCGAAGGGGCGTGACAGGAAAATAACAAGTTCCAGAGGCTATCAGGCAGCACCCGTCGGCAGTCTCGTCCACTTTGCCGTTCGCTGAACCGCAAGGCAAAGCGGCATCGGGGTACACTACCGCTACTATGAAAGTCGGAGTTGTTGGCTGTGGCAACATCAGCCCTGTGTACCTACGGGTGGCGCGCCAATTCCCCGAAATCGAAATCCTCGCAGTCGCAGATGCCATCCCAGAGCGGGCGCAGGAGCGGGCGAGCCAGTTTGGCGTGCCTCTCGTGCTGTCTGTCGAAGAGCTAATCCAGCATCCTGAGATTGAGATTGTGTTGAACCTGACGCCGCCGCAGGCACACGCACCACTCAACAAAGCCGCGCTCCAAGCGGGCAAGCATGTGTATTGCGAGAAGCCGTTCGGCATCCACCGTGCGGAGGCGCGCGAGGTACTGACGCTGGCAGAGCAGAGAGGGCTTTACATCGGCTGCGCGCCCGATACAGTGCTGGGGGCAGGCATTCAGACCTGCCTCAAGCTGATTCGCGACGGCGCAATCGGCGAGCCAGTCGGTGCGAGCGCGTTCATGCTCAGCGCAGGACACGAACACTGGCATCCGAACCCCGAATTCTTTTATCAGCCTGGCGGCGGTCCAATGCTGGACATGGGACCGTACTACATCACCACGCTGATTACGCTGCTGGGCACGGTGCGGCGCGTGGCAGGGATGAGCCGAATCACGCGCCCGACGCGCGTGATTCGCAGCGAGCCGAAGCGCGGACAGGTCGTCTCAGTGCAGACGCCCACCCATATCACAGGCGCGATGGAGTTTACTAACGGCGCCATCGCAACCGTGACGATGTCGTTCGATGTGTGGGCACATCGCTTGCCGTGCATCGAGGTTTACGGCACGGAGGGCACTCTGGGCGTGCCCGACCCGAACGGCTTCGGCGGTCCCGTGCTGCTGCGCACGGCGGGCGAGTCGGAGTGGCGCGAGGTTGCGTTGACGCACCCTTACGCTGAACAGTACCGCAGTCTGGGGTTAGCGGAAATGATTCGCGCCCTTCAGGAAGGGCGTCCTAACCGCTTGAACGGGCAACTGGCGTACCATGCCCTGGATGTGATGCTGGCATTCAACGACTCGTCGGTGTCGGGTCAGCACATCCTGTTGGAAAGCACCTGCACGCCGCCAGAGCCGATGCCGCAGGCAGGCTTGTAGCGCTCACAGCTCCACAATCAGCGTCACGGGACCGTCGTTTTGCAGGCGCACCTGCATCGTCGCGCCGTACACGCCTGTCTGCACAGGCACGCCCTCGGCTTGCAGGGACGCGCAGAACAGCTCGTAGAGGGTTTGCCCCTGCTCGTAGGGCGCAGACTCGCTGAAACTGGGGCGTCTGCCCTTGCGGCAGTCGCCGTACAGCGTGAAGTTGGACACGACCAGCATCGCGCCCCCGACTTCCAGCACCGACTTATTCAGCTTGCCCGATTCGTCCTCGAAGAAGCGCAGGTGGGCGACTTTGTGCGCCAGTCCGCGCGCCTGCTCGACGGTGTCGTGCTGATGCACGCCCAGCAGCACGAGCGCGCCTTGCTCAACGCGTGCGACGACGCGCCCCGCCACCTCGACTTCCGCCCATCGCACTCTCTGCACGACTGCTCGCATCCTTGCCTTTGCCCTCCATCAGACGCGAAACCGCCAGCACATCCTCTAAAGAGGCGAGCTTTTGCGTGAGCGCACGCAACTCCTGCGCGCTGCTTGCCTGAATCACGATGTCCACAACCGCCGTCGAGTCTTTCGGGTTGGGGCGCACGCGCACATCGGCGATGTTGATATTCGAGCTGCCCACAATCGTGGTGATGTCGCCCAGCACGCCAGGGCGATCGAGGGTCTCGAAGCGCAGCGCGACGGGGTAGGTTCGGTCCTTCTGCGGTGTCCACTCGATGCTGATAACGCGCTCTGGCTCGCGCTCCTCGAGGGCACGCAGGTTCGGACACGAAGCGCGATGCACCACGATTCCACGCCCGCGCGAGATGTAGCCGCGCAGCTCGTCGCCTGGCAGAGGGTGGCAGCAAGTGGCGCGGCGCGTCATGTAGCCGTCGGCGTCCTCGATCTGCATCGCGCGGATTTCGCGCCCCGCTTGAGGGGGCGGCGCGTGGGACGGCTCAGCAGGCGCACTCGGCAGCATCGCGCGCAGCCGTTGCGTCACTGCCTGCACGGTCGTCAGCCCCTCGCCGATACTGGCGTACAGGTCGTTCTCGCTGCGGAAGTTCAGCGCCTTCAAAATCTCGGGCAGCGCGTCGCGGAACTGCGCAGTGGGGATACGCAGGCGCGCCAGCTCACGCTCCAGCAGCATGCGTCCATGCTCGATAAACTCCGCACGGCGCGCCTCACGGAAGTAGGCGCGAATCTTGCTCCGCGCGCTGGAGGTGCGCACCATCGCCAGCCAGTCGTAGCTGGGCTGCGCGTTCTGACGAGTGATGATTTCCACAATATCACCAGTACGCAGTTTGTAGTCCAGCGAGACCATGCGCCCGTTCACACGCGCCCCCACACAGCGGTTGCCCACCTCTGTGTGAATACGGTAGGCGAAATCGATGGGCGTCGAACCCTCAGGCAGGTCGATCAGGTCGCCGCGCGGCGTGAACACGAACACCTGGTCGGCGGTCATGTCCCGAA
>JANXCK010000131.1 GCA_025060055.1 Fimbriimonadales bacterium
TTGTCCCACTCGCCCAGTAAGCCGAGCCGTTCGAACTGCTCGCGCTGCACCTGCACATAGTGCGCGGCGTATTCGCGGCAGGCGCGGCGCAAGGTGATTTTGTCAGGTGTCTCGCCCCGCTCCATGAACTGCTTTGCAACTGCGTTCTCAATAGGCAAACCGTGATTGTCCCAGCCGGGCACATAGGGGGTACGATAGCCCCGCATCGCGTAGGAGCGCACCACGATGTCCTTGAGCGTCTTATTCAGCGCGTGCCCAATATGGATGTCGCCGTTGGAGTAAGGCGGTCCATCATGCAGAATGTAGTCGCCGTTGGGAGCAGGTTTTTGCAGTAGGCGGTGATACAGGTCGATCTCGCGCCAGAAGGCTTGCCAGCGCGGCTCTTGCTCTGGCAGGTTTGCCCGCATAGGGATAGTGAACTCGTCCTTCGGCAGATGCAGCGTGTCCCGATAGTTGCGCGCCATACGCGGGAAAGATTATACCTACCTGAGGTACCCTAACCCTCTTGCCCCCTCTCCCTATGGGAGAGGGGCTGGGGGTGAGGGTACTGTGGCACTTGAAACCCCGATTGGTAAGTGCTTCCAACTGGAAATCGTCTTTTTTTGCAGGGCAGGTTAGGAACCTGCCCCTACCCCAAATACCCTGTAGGGGCGCGTCCCCGACGCGCCCAAAACGAGACGGTTGCACCTGTGAGGCACTTATTAGATAGCGATGGAGTGCTGGTCGGTCGCAAACGGGGTAAAATCCTGTAAGCAACACGCATGCAGATTGAGGTGGTACAGCATCCGCTGGTAAAGCATATTCTGACGCGCCTGCGCGACGAATTCACAGAACCAGCGCAGTTCCGTGCGCTGGCTCGACAACTTACCTTCCTGCTGGCAATCGAAGCGACGCGCGACCTGCCCTTGCGTGAGCAGACGGTGCAGACGCCATTAGAGCCGACACAGGGCTACGCACTGGCGCAGCCGATTGTCGCCGTGCCCATTCTGCGGGCAGGGCTGGGAATGCTGGAAGCGATTACCGAGCTGTTTACCGAAGTGCGTGTGGGCTACATCGGGCTGGAACGCGATGAGCAAACCGCCGTCGCGCGAGCGTATTACTGCAAACTGCCCCCGATGGAAGAGAGCCGCGTGCTGCTGTTAGACCCGATGTTGGCAACTGGCGGCTCGGCGGCGCAAGCGGTGGAGGTGCTGCTGAACGCAGGCGCGCGCGACATCGTGCATATCTGCGTGGTGGCAGCGCCTGAAGGCGTGCAACGGCTGAATGAGCAGTTCCCACAGGTGCGGATTGTCGCCGCCTCTTTAGATCGTGGGCTGAACGACCGAAAATTCATCGTGCCTGGCTTGGGCGATTTCGGCGATCGGCTCTACGGCACTGGGGCGCGGTAGTCTTCAGCGGCTTAGGTGGCTTCTCCGAGCTGGTGCGGAAGCGAAAAAGGGCTAACCCAACGGGGTTAGCCCGAAATCGGGGCGGGACCTCCGTGTCCCAGATGCTTCGTAGAGGTGGCCTACGGTACCCTCCACAAAGGTCGTCCTCCTGACAACACCTCATGTATACCCGATGCCGTCCGAGTTTGTCAAGGTCGACATTTGTCTACCCTGAGATGGGTTTTATCAGCGAATGTCTGAGAGGTTCTAACGCGTCGCGTTGGCGTCCGTGCCACAGCGCGGCGGCGTCTCTTGCCAACGCGACGAGATGACGGCATCCTATCCTGTCATCAGCGACGACAGGAAAGTCGTCGCTCCAACAGGTACGACGGCAAGATGCCCTCGCTAGTCGAGGGCGAGGACACCTTCGTACCGTGTGTCGCCGTCAGCAAGATGCCAGCGCCACGAAAGCCCGCTTGTATTCCTAAGTGCTTCCAACTTGAAATCGTTTCTTTTCTGCAGGGCAGGTTAGGAACCTGCCCCTACCCCAAATACCCTGTAGGGGCGCGTCCCCGACGCGCCCAAAACGAGACGATTGCACCTGTGAGGCACTTATTAGAGGGCAACCCCTCACTCGGCAACCTCAGAAAATATAGGAGATGTGCCGTTTGCCTCGAACATGCCATGTTGGAGGCAGCGATGCAGAATTACGGGCTTTACATCGACGGTGAATGGGTTGTCGGCGCAGAGCGGTACGAAGTGCGCAACCCTGCGAACGGCGAAGTGATTGCCACCTGCGCGGTAGCAGGCGAGGCAGAGCTGAACGCAGCAGTCGAGGCAGCGAACCGCGCCTTTCTCGATTGGGCAGCGCGTTCGTATGAGGAGCGCGGCGGGATTCTGCGTGCCGTGGCTAAGGGCATTCAAGCCCGTTATGAAGAGTTTGCGCTTATCGAATCGCAGGAAACGGGTCGCTGCATTCGCGAGACGATGGCGCACGATGTGCCTGCCACCGTTGCTGTGTTCGAATACTTCGCAGGGATTGCCCCCGCCACTTTGGGCGAGACGATCCCCGTGCCGGGAATGTACCTGAACTACACGCGGCGCGAGCCGTACGGCGTGGTAGGCGCGATTACTCCGTGGAACTTCCCGCTGTGGCTGGCGGCAATTAGGATTGCGCCTGCGCTTGCTGTAGGCAACACGATGGTTCTCAAGCCCGCGCCGACGACACCTCTGACCGCGCTAATGCTGGCAGAGGTGATGCACCAGGCGGGCGTGCCTGCAGGCGTGTTCAATGTGCTGACCGACCCAACGCCTGCCACGCTGGGCGACCTGCTTACCAAGCACCCAAAGGTTCACAAAATCTCGTTCACAGGCTCGACGGGCGTGGGCGTGCGCGTGATGCAGAACGCCGCCACGCACATCGCGCCCGTCTCGCTGGAGCTGGGGGGCAAGTCGCCGTTCGTGGTGTTTGCCGACGCCGACTTCGAGCGCGCTCTGGCGCACGCGCTGCTGGCGAACTACTTTGCGCAAGGGCAGATGTGTACCGCTGCAACGCGAATCTTTGTGGAAAAGCCGATTTTCGAGCGGTTTCGCGACGCCTTCGTCGCCCGCGCCCGACGCCTGCAGATAGGCGACCCCCTCGATCCGACCACCGAGTTCGCAACGTTGCACAAGCGCGAGCAGCTCGAAAAGACCGAGTTCTATGTGCGCACTGCCGTTGAGGAAGGCGCGAAGGTACTTACGGGCGGCAAGCGCATTACCGAGCCGCCCTTCGACAAAGGCTTCTACTTCCAGCCGACCGTGCTGGAGGAGGTGCAACCCACTATGCGCGTCGCCTGCGACGAGATTTTCGGTCCTGTGGCGATGCTGATGCCGTTCGAGGGCGAAGAGCAGGCAGTTCAGCTGGCAAACATGACCGACTACGGGCTGGCAGCGGGCGTGTGGACTCAGGATATCGGTAAGGCGCTGCGCGTGGCGCACCAAATCCAAGCGGGCAAAGTCTGGATTAACTGCTACAACATGATTCCGCCCCAAGCGCCCTACGGCGGCTACAAGCTCAGTGGCTTCGGGCGCGAGCTGGGGCTACACTGCCTGCTCGAACTCTACACCCAAGTCAAAAACGTGCAGATCGATCTCAGCCCTGACTACTTCGAGTGGTTCGGTTAGGGAGCGTTAGCGACGGTACACGGACTTCCAGTCCGTGCCACCAAGTGGCTTGGGCGTTTTGCCCCAGCACAGCGTGGCTTGGACAGTCGTGTCCAAGCAACAGCACACGGACAAGACTGTCCGTGCCACAGGCGCGTCAGCGTTTCGCCGACGCCATGAGAAAAAAACGCCTTGTCCTGAACCGTCGCTTGGCAGGACAAGCCCGCGTTGCTGCGAATAGACCCGGCTATGCGGATTGGCATTCTCTCGGATACTCACGACCATCTGGAGAACCTCCGTCGTGCGGTGGATGCGCTCAACGACCTGCAGGTGGAATTGGTGTTGCACGCGGGCGATTATGTCGCGCCGTTCGTGGTGAACGAGTTGGCGCGCCTTAAATGCCGCGTGCAGGGGATTTTTGGCAACAACGACGGCGAACGGTTAGGGCTTGCCAAACGGCTCAGCGAGGTAGGGCAGGTGCAAGTGCAACCACTCTTCCTGCAACTCGAAGGTTGCCGAATCGCGATGGTGCATGAGCCAGAACCTGTAGAGGCGTTTGCACGGAGCGGTTTGTACGACCTTGTTGTGTACGGGCATACTCATCAGCAGGAACTGCGCACAGTGGATGCGTGTCTTGTGATAAATCCCGGCGAGGTGTGTGGCTGGCTCACGGGCAAGGCGACCTGCGCTGTCGTGGCTCTGCCAGAGCGCACGGTGGAGATCATTCCGTTGCGTTAGGGGCTGCCACTCAACCTGAAGCGGTCTGCTGGGGCGGAGGATGCTCGAAAAATCGTGCCCGCCGATTAGAAAGGCACGGACGCGAATGTCCGTGCCATTTCGGCGAGACGCCGACGCTACCTACGAGCGCACTGGCAGCAGCGTCGGCGTCATGATAGGCTGTTAGGCAGCCTCGATGTTGTACTGGTTCAGGAGTGTGCGAATCTGGTTGTAGAACTCGGACGGGGTCGTGTTGTTCCAGATGATGTAGCCTGAGGCACCTGTTTCACGCTGCCACTGGGACGCTTGCGAGGCATACTGACTGGGCACAATCAGGAAGAACGGAATCTGCGGGGAGCGACTGCGAATCTGGTTCACGAAGGTCTGCGCGTTGAAGTTATCGATCTGACCAGTCGGGGAAGCCCAGAAGACAAACACCGCACTCCAATTGCCGTTCTGGAACTCGTTCACCGTGCGCGTCGTGTCAGGGGTCGTGCTTACATACCAGTTGGTCGGCGTCGTCGCATCGAAAGAGCGGGTCAGCTCTGTACCGCCTGTCGCAAAGAACACCTGTCTCATCGGTTCAGTCCTCCTTCAATCGGTTTGGTTGCGCGCGCGAACCTGAAAGGATTATCGGCAGGTGGCGGCGAAATCTTGAGTCCTTGAGGGGCGAATTGGCTTTTTTGCTCGCAATTCACCTCTCTGGTGAGAGCATTCGGTTATGCTGCGTGGGGTGTAGTGGTTGGTGCGACGGCATTCGCGCTATCGTCGGCGACGCCTTTCGTGGCGTCGCCCCACACGGTGCGACGATACTTGCTGGTGGGCCGTGCAGGACTCGAACCTGCGACCCGCTGATTAAGAGTCAGCTGCTCTACCAACTGAGCTAACGGCCCACTACCTGGGGGGACCGATGGGACTCGAACCCACGACCTCCTGAGCCACAGTCAGGCGCTCTAACCGACTGAGCTACGATCCCCGCGTGCCTGAATTATACCCTGTGTTAGGGCGCCGAATTCAAGTTGCCTACAGTTTCGGGTTAGCTCCCCCATCGGAAACCACAGGTAGCCCCTCACGCCTCCAAGCGAGCATACCCCCCTCCATGTTGTAAGCGTTCTTGTAGCCCGCTTGTTGCGCTATCCGCTGCGCCCGCTCACTGCGGTTCCCACTGCGACAGACAAAATAAATCTTCTTGTCTTTGGGTAGCTCCTTCACCCACTGGTCTATCTTGTCCAGTGGCTTGTTTTGCGCCTGCTCGATTCGCTCCGCTTTGAACTCCTCTGGCGTGCGGACATCGATAATCAGCACTTCTTTACTCTCGCGTTGTTCATAGACCTCACGAGGCGTAACAGTCGCTTTCTCGCTCTGCGCTTGCTGTACCTCACATCCCGCGACTGAGACGCCCAGCAACGCCGCGATGAGTGTTTCCCTAATCCGCATGGTTTCCTCCTGTCGATGCAGTTAGAGGCATAATACGCAATCGAGGATTCACGCGCCGTACTGAGAGACTGCCTAAGGAATGGTGCGTGCATACAAAGGCTGAAGCCGTTCCTGTGCAGACGAAGCCGACCTTTGTCGGCTGGATAGCCTGCGCAGGCGGGCTTGGTTTGCACAGGAACGGCTTCGTCAGCCGTCTATTTTCCCAAACAGTCCCTGAGTGGGGTATCCTTTTAGCGGAGGTTCTGCATATGCAGCGGATTTGTGGGGTTCTTGGCATCCTCGCCTTGGTCAGTTGGGTGTTTGCACACGATGCCGCAACGCGCTTCCAGCAAGCAATCGAGGCGCACGGCGGCGACGCCTATCGCGCCTTAGCGCAACGCGGCGTGAAACTGGAGTACGACATCACCAGCGAGTACGGCGGCAAAAGCTCCACCAAATACACCCTTTACCTGCGCGAGACAAAGCGCGTCATCCAGTACAAGTATGGCGACGACGAGATCGTTCTGGGCTACGACGGTAATCGTGGCTGGCGCAAAAATGAGTACCTCAGTTCCAGCATTGCTCAGGAAGAGGAGTGGTCGCTCAAGGACGGAACCTACACG
>JANXCK010000190.1 GCA_025060055.1 Fimbriimonadales bacterium
GCTGGGCAGAACTCGGTCGTCGTGCGCGTGCTGGAAGTGCCCAGAATGAGTCCTGCGGAACTTCGCCAGCACATGGACTGGGAAATCGGACGCAACATTCCGTTTGCCGATACGCGCATCCAGTCCGCCTACGAAGTGGTGCAACGCCCTGGTGCCGACCCGAACGCCGACAACATGGAGGTCGTGCTGGCAGTGGCGCAACAGGACGCTGTTGATAGCCTCGTCGATATCGCCGATAAACTGGGGCTGGAACCTTACGCCATCGATGTCGAGCCCCTGGCACTGGCACGCAGCCTCCTGCTCACTCAACCCGAGATGCAGACTCAGAATGTGGCGGTGGTCAATCTCGGCGCGGAGTCGACCTCTATCGACATTTACAGTCAGGGACTGCTGAGCTTCCCGCGCATCTTGCCGACAGGGGGCAACATGCTCACACGCGCCGTCGCCGAGCGCCTGATGATTTCTGAGGCGGACGCCGAGCAGCTCAAGGTGCAGTTAGCCGAGGTGCTGATGGATCAAATCCCTCGCGCGACGACGCCATTTGGCGTGCCCGGAGCGCCAAGCGGGTTCTACACGCCCGGCTTTGCGAGCGAGCCGACAGTAGCGCCCGAACCCTCGCCGTTCATGACCCCCGGCTCGTTCTATACTCCCGAAGAGCCATCACCTGACATCCCACCGTCGCCTTTCACGACCCCCAACGAGCCAGAGCCGACGCCTGAACCTGAAGCCGAACCCGCGCTCCCTGTACAGTCGCCCACAGACCCACGCAAAACGGAGGTCTTTTTAGCCATCTACCCGCTGCTGGAGGAACTGGTGAGCGAAATTCGGCGCTCAGTGGAGTATTTCCGCAGTCGCAATCTGGACGCCGATGTGCAGCAGATTGTGCTGTGCGGCGGCGGGGCGATGATGCCCAACCTCGATCAGTTTATTGCCTCTTCGGTGGGCATTCCCACCGTTGTGGGCAACCCTTATAAGGGTGTCCAGTTGCAAGTGAAGCGGTATGGACCTGAGTATGTGGCGGCGAACGCGCACCTGATGGCAGTAGCGATTGGAATGGGGCTTCACGCCAGTTTCTAAGGGAGGCAGCGACACGATGAAACTGAACTTAGTGCCCGCCTATGTGCGTCAGCGGAAAGTCAACAAGCAGATTATCGCCTTGCTGGTGCTGCTGTTTTTCGTCGTCAACGCGGGGATGGCGTTCTGGATGGTGAGCGTGCAAGGCAAGCTCCGCGAACTCCAAACCCGAAAAAGCGATTTGGAAATGCAGGCGCAGCAGGTCGATAGCCTCTATAATCAGGCGAACATGCTCATCGACTCGGCAGCGATAGCGCTGGGCAAGACCGAGTGGGTCAAGCGTGTGGAACAGCACAACTTGAAGTACCCCGAACTGTTCAGCGAGGTCAGCCGATACACCTCGCCGCGTGTGCGCTACGCACAGATGCGCGTGGAGCAGGGCAACCAGTTGCAGATTGCCGCGTTCACCAAAGGCATTCGGGAGTTGGGGCTGTACTTGCAGACGATGTATAACTGCCCGCTGTTTACGGCGGTAAGCCTAACGGAGGCGGCGTTGCCAGGCTACCCGCCGAATGTGGACATGAGTAACTTGGGCAGTGGGTTCGGCTTAGGCGCACCGTTGCCTGCGCCGGGTGGCGGCGCCCTTGCCATACCTCCCGCATTTGGGGGCGGGTTCGCCGCAGGCGGCGAGCAGATGGGCGGCTCGCCTGCGAACCTCATGCCGTTTCGCGTGGTGGCGTACCTCAAGGAACCGATTGCCCTGCCGACCCCACCTGCCAGCGTGCCCGGAATCACGCTGAGCGGCGATATGGGCGGCGGTTTCGCGCTGGGCGGCGTGGGCGGCGCGCCCCCCGCAGGCTTCGGCGGACGCGGCATCTGAAGGAGTGTGGCGTATGAAAGGCTTGAGCATGTTTGCGAAGGTTTCTATTGGACTGGTCGCTACAATTGTCGTCGCTGCCGCCATCTTCTTGCTGGGCATCCGCCCCACGCTGCAGAACATCCAATATCACGAGGAGAACATCGCGCTGCTGGAACAGAAAGTGGCGCAGATTCCGCGGGCACAGCAACTGGTGCAGCGCGCCCAGCAGCGTGTTGAGCAGGCGAACCGCGACTTAGCGCTGATTGACCGCAAGAAGATGCCCGTGAACACCATCGACCTCAGCGATCGCCTCAAGGCATGGATGCAGTACCCCGACATGACGCGCGAAATCGCCAAGAAGCTGGAGGCGTGGCCCCTCAAGACGGGCGTGCAGCGTCTTTACGAGGTGCGCTTGCCCCCGCCGCCCAACGACCCGAACGCCATCCCCGCGCTCGTGCTGGTGTACCCCTTCGGCAGAGTGCAGGTGCGCGCCTCGTCCTTCGAGGGACTGCTCAACCATGTCCGAAAATGGAACGAGGTGCCGAACTTGGTGGTGCTGGTGGACGGATTGGAGATTTCGGGGATGAGTCCGCAACTGTTCGGCAGCTACACGCTGACCGTGTTTGTCTACCCGCGCATGAAGGGTGGGCAGCCTGGTCCGAATGTGCCGTCTTCGCCACAGGGGCAGGGCGGTGGTGCGCCTGGTGGGTTCGGGCTTTCGGGTCCCTAAGATGGGCAGGAATCTGGCGTGAGCGTGCGAATGAAGAGGTGAGCCACGATGAAGAAGGAAACTCAGATAGCGTTAGCCGTTGCGGTGATTGTGTTGGTGATAGCAGTGGTGGCGCTGCTTTTCGTATTCAGTGGCGGCGGGGGCGAGGATATGGCGTCGTCGCCCTCGCCTCAGCCGCCCGCGTATGACCGCGACACGGGGCTTCCGATGCCCCCACCGACGGGCGGCGGGCTAACGCCTGCACCTGCTGCCCCTGTGCCGTCGCAGCAAGCGACGCGTGCCCCGTTCAAGCCGCGGCGCGACCCGTTCGCCCCGTTGCCCGAAGAGGTGGAGGCGATGCAAGCCGATGCTTTCGACCCCTCGCGCTACTTCGTGCTGGCAAGCCCGCCCAAGCCGCCTCGGGTCGAACTGCCTGAACCCTACGAACCGCAACCCCGACGGCGCGTCGCTGGCGTCATCATCGGGACGACGGTCTCGGCAATCTTAGAGCAGGAGGGCGAGCTGCCACGCATCGTCTACCCTGGCGACATGGTGGGCGAGTTCCGCGTGGTCTCAATCACCGAGAATGGGGTTGTGCTGCGCCGCCCGAAGGGCAACCCGCGCGAAGTGCGAGTGCCGCTTGAGCCTGCGGGCAACCTCAGCGGCGCTTCTGGAACAGGCGGTGGCGGCGCCGGACGCGCCCCTGGCGCGCCGCCGAGCGCACCCGGATTAGGCGTTCCCGGCGGTCGTGGCGGCGGTGGGCGCGGACCTGAGTTTTAGAAACATAGCTCGCGCTCAAGCGTATCTATTTGATGGAGGTAGAACGACGATGAAAATGAAACTGGCTTTGCTAATAACACTTGTGGTGGCGGCGCAAGCCGCGCCTCTTATGGCGCAGGGCGGCGGACAGCAAGACCCGACCGAGCGCCGCGTCACGCTCAAGTACGAGCAGGCAGATGTGCGGTTCGTGCTGAAGCAACTTTTCGACAGCGTAGGGCTTAACTACACGCTCGACCCGAATGTGCAAGGCACGGTGACCATCTCGGTGACCGATGTGCCGTTCAAAGTGGCGCTGGATAGCATTCTGCGCCCGCTGGGTCTTACCTATCGCGAGGAGGGCGGTGTCTACTATATCACCGTGCGCCAGCCTGAAGAGGCTCCTGCGATCCGCGAGGGCGAAATCGCGCCCGAAGCGGAATCGCCCCGCCTTAACTTGCCTGAGAAAATCCAGCTGAACTACGCCAGCCCTACCCTAATTGCAGCGCTGCTGGGTGGCAACTTGATTCAGTATGCGCAGTACGAGATTGGCGCAGCAGGCGGGATGGGCGGTTTTGGTGGTTTCGGCGGGTTTGGCGGTCTGGGCGGCCTTGGCGGCTTCGGTGGTCTGGGCGGCTTTGGCGGCTTCGGTGGTGGTCTGGGCGGCTTTGGTGGCCTTGGCGGCTTCGGCGGCTTTGGTGGCGGTTTAGGTGGCTTCGGCGGCTTCGGCGGAGGCAGCTTCGGTGGCGGTTTCGGCGGGGGCTTCCGCGGGGGCGGCTTCGGCGGAGGCGGCTTCGGCGGCGGAGGTGGCTTCGGACGCTGAACGCCGCTCACTCGTTCCCCGAGGGGCTGCTCCATACAGCCCCTCACACGGTATCACGGAGGAGGATCTATACGCAATGAGAAAAGGAATCGGGAGCCTGCTATGGGTCTCCATGCTGACAGGATGTCTATGCCTAACGGCGTGGAGCGAGGACGACTACCTTGTGTCGATTGACTTGATGGATGCAGACCTTATCAAGGCGGTCAAGGCGATTGCCCAACAGGTCAAGGCAGAAGTTGTCTTTGAGCCAACCGATGAGCCGTACCAGCGGATTAGCCTCATCAAAATAGAGCAGAAGCCGTTTGAGCAGGTGTTGCGCTACTTGTGTCAGGCAGCAGGCGCTGTGTACCGCAAGGAGGCGAACGGCGTATATGTGATTAGCCCTGCACGCAAGAAGCAACAGATGGAGGCGCCGCTTGCTGCACCCACACCGCCCCCTGCAGAACCCCAAAAACCGCTGGTGGTTGTGGAGCGCATTCCGCTGCGCTACAGTCGCGCCTCCGACATCGTGCGCATCATCAAGACGGAGATGATGACCGACGATCCGTTCGCGGAGTTGCGCGAGTTTTTGAACCGCACGCTGTATCAAAGCGCACCGGGCATGCAAGTGAGCGTACCACCCAGCGTACCCTTGCGCTTGGATGGCACGCCCGCTATCCCGTACAACAACACCCCTGCTACCCTTCCAAACGCACCCGCTGTCGCCCCGAACGCGCAGAATCCAGAGCCGGGTGAGGCACAACGCGGGCGCGGAGGCGCAGGCGGCTTTGGGCAACCTGGCTTTGGCGGACAGCCCGGCTTTGGCGGACAGTTCGGCGGCGGGCAGCCCGGCGGGGTCGGCGGACAAGCACAAGCGGGAATCCTCATCCCTGAGAACCTCGATGGCATCGTCGCCAACGACATCGACAACTCGCTGATTGTGCGGGGCACGCCCGAAGCGATTGAGTATATCCGCCGAATCTTGCGCTTCCTTGACATCGCGCCGAAGCAGGTGCTTATCCGCGCCGAGTTTATTACCGTCTCACGCAACGACACTGAGAAGTTTGGCATCGACTGGAACCTCGCTCGGGTGAACCTGCAGGCGGGCGCGGCGGGTTTAGCCGACCGCTCTGATCCCATCTTCGTCAACTACGCTTCAGGCAACTTAGTGGCGAACTTGCGTGCCGCGCTCACGCAAGCACGCGGGCGCGTTGTGAACGCACCCATCGTTGTTACACAAAACAACAGCCCCGCCACTGTCGTATTCTCCACCACCGACTACATCGAGCAGCAGTTCGTAGTGTTCAACCAAGCGGGTCAGCCCACTACCTTCACGCAGCCTGTACCTATCCCCGTACCGACCCAGCTGACCGTGACGCCACGCGTGAACGCAGATGGCACCATCACCCTCGCGCTCTTTCCCCAAATCTCGACAGTCGGCACTGTGCGCGTTGGCGCACGCAACTTGCCGCGCTTCGAGACGCAGTTCGTGTTCACCGTGCGGCGCATCCGCAACGGAGAAACGATGGTGATTGGCGGGTTGGTCACGCGCAGTGACGAATCCGAATCTGCCCGCGTACCCTTCTTGGCAGACTTGCCCGTAATCGGTCAGTTCTTCCGAAATCGCAAACGGAAAGTTGTCGAGACCGAGTTGCTGATTTTCATCACAGCGACGGTACTGGACGAAGAAGAGGGCTTGGGCAACACGCTGACGCCCTAAACTGGCTGCGGATGTTGCGGTACGCAACTGCAGGGGTGCTTACGCGCCTCTGCAGTTCGTCGATTTTTCAGAGCGTGAAACACCTCTACCTAATCGGGAGCATGGGCAGCGGCAAGACCACGGTAGGGCGGCTTCTCGCCGAACGGTTGGGATTGCCGCTTTACGATGTGGACGCGCTCGTCGAGCAGGCTGCAGGCGCGACCATCTCGGAAATATTCGAGCGATTCGGCGAGGCGCGCTTTCGCGAGCTGGAGAGTGCCACACTTGAAGAAGTGGCGTGTCGACCTGCGGGTGTTGTTGCTACGGGGGGCGGCGCGGTGCTGTGTGAGCGCAACCGCGCCCGCATGCGTCAAACAGGCTGGCTCGTGTACCTCAAGGCGTCTCTGGAGACGCTCTGGGGTCGCCTGCGGCGGAGCGCAAACCGCCCCTTGTTGCGCACTGCCACGCCGCGCGAAACGCTGAAGTCGATCCTTGAGGCGCGTGAGCCGCTCTACGAAGAGGCAGACTGGGTTGTGGAAGTGGACACGCTTACGCCCGCCCAAGTTGCCAACATCCTGCAGCGTGTCTATCACCCCGTGCCCGACACGCCCCTCACTATCCCTGTGCTGGCAGGTCAGCCGCACGGCTACGAAGTAAAAATCGCACCCGAACTCAGCATGCATGCTGCGACATGCCTGCTGGAGCAAATCCATCCCACTCGCGTTGCGCTGCTAACACACAGACGGCTGCTTCGCTGGGCAGAACCGTTGCGGGACGCGCTCGCGCGGCGGGGCGTTC
>JANXCK010000027.1 GCA_025060055.1 Fimbriimonadales bacterium
TGGAACGAGGGCAACATCTCGCGGCGCACGGCGTGGGGGTCGTGGCTGAGCGCCTCGGCTCCGTATGTGATTGCGCCTGTGGAGCTGATTGTGGTGCTGTACAAGCACGAGTGGAAAAAGCGCTCAGGCTCAGGCGTGTCGGATCTTACGCCTGATGAGTTCATGGAGTGGACGAACGGGGTATGGACCTTCAACGGCGAGAGCCGAAAGCGCGTGGGGCATCCCGCGCCGTTTCCGCTGGAGTTGCCCAAGCGGTGCATCAAGTTGTTCAGCTATGTAGGAGATGTGGTGTTAGACCCGTTCGCAGGCAGCGGTACGACGCTCTTGGCAGCAGCGATGCTTGGACGCCGAGCCATCGGCATAGAGATTGAGGAGGGATATTGTTTGTTAGCACGGCAGCGCATTGAGGTTTATCTGCGCACTCGGCGGTATGCGCCAACGACTCCTGGTCAGTTGATGCTCGAGATACAAGAGGAGCCTGTGGTCTATGAAGACACCCAAAGGGCGCAAAACGATTCGCGAACTGGTTGAAGCCTACTTTAAAGCGCATCCCAACGAGGACTTGGAGCACGGACCTGTAGTGGACTGGGTAACGGAACAGTGGCGACGGCAGGGGACCTCGAAGCCACCGCGCGACCCGTGGCGCGTGATACGACGGCTCCATCAGGAAGGCTGGCTCATCAAGGTGCGCAACGGCGTCTATCGCTACGACCCTGCAACGGCAGGCAAGATAGCTCTGGAGGATTTCACACCTGAGCAAAAACAGGCAATCTTGGAACGCGACGGTTATCGGTGTGTCATCTGTGGGCGTGGACGCGCTGATGGCGTGGAGCTGCATGTAGACCACATCAAGCCACGCCACTTGGGTGGACGCTCCGAAATCGAGAACGGGCAAACGCTGTGCGCTCGGTGTAACATTCGCAAAAAGATTTATAAGCAAACCGAAACTGGCAAGCGGATGTTCATTCGGTTGCTGGAGCTGGCAAACAAAGAAGGGGATACGGCGATGGAGCAGTTCTGCCGCGAGGTGTTGGAAGTGTACGAAAAGCACGGCGTCAACGACCACATTCGCTGGGAAAGATAACGCAGGTACAATTCCCCCGCCATGCCACGCCCGACGCTGGCGACTATTGACGGAAACAGCCTGCTGTATCGGGGGTTATGTGCTAAGTGCGGGGTACACTATCCCAGTGGAGGCAAACCGTGAGAACCAAGCGACGCACGAAGGAGCCGCCCGTATCTCAAGAGCCGCCGTCCCTGCCGCGTAAGAACTCGCCGCAGGCGTGGCTGTTGCTGGCAGGCACGCTCACCGACGAAGAAGCGGAAGCGATTTTGGAGGCGGTGCGCACTGAGTCGCGCCGCGTGGAGCCTGAGATGTTCGAATACAAGGGATTGAGAAAACGTCGTTGTGCCCTCACCCCCAACCCCTCTCCCGCGTCGCGGGAGAGGGGGGTCAAGTTCCCCCTCCCACTGCGTGGGGGCAAGGGATGAGGGCGAATGAAACACTTGAAACCCCGATTGGTATAATAAAGGCATGCGAGGCATCGCGGTTCTCGTGTTGAGCGGTCTATTGGGGTGTCTGCAGGCGCAAATCACAATTCGCTCGGTTCAGTTTCAGGGCGTCACGGTTGCATCGCCTGAACAGGTGGGGTCTGCCGTATACGCGCTGATAGGCACTGCGCCTACAGAGGAGACACTCCGTAGCGCACTGCGCCGTGTCGAGGAGTGGTATCAGCAGCGCGGCTACACCTTAGCGCGTGTGGCAGACTACACGCTTGACGAATCGGGCGTCTTGACCGTGCAGGTGGCAGAGGGGGTGATTGAGGCGATTGAGGTGCAGGGCAACAAGCGCACGCGCGCGGAGGTACTGCGTCGTCTTGTGGGCGTGCGCCTTGGCGAGGTTTACAACGAGGAGCGGCTGCAGCGCGTGCGCCAGCGTCTGGGCAGGTTTCCCTTCTTGCGCGATGCGAAACTGGGTGCGGAGCCAGGCGAGCGGGTGGGCGCTACCACGCTCTTGCTGCAAGTGGAAGAGGAACGGTCATTCGATTTCGCAGTGGCGGCGGGCTATAGCAGCGAGCAGGGGTTCGTGGGCTACGCTGAGGTGGTGGAGACCAACGTGGCGGGTCTGGGACATCGCGCACGCCTGCAGTGGCAGCGCGAGCAGGTGCGCAACCCAAACACGGGCGAATATGAGGCGTTGCGCCCCTCCTACGCACTCAGCTACGAAGCACCACGCGCCCTACCTGGCGCGTTCAACTTCGGCATCGAAGTGTACGATCGCGCACCGTTCTACCCTGTGTTTTACGTTGATATCGACTCGCTACGGCGTTATGAACGGCGGCTCGGGTTTACAGCGTACCTCGGCTTCGACTGGCGCGAGCTGTTCGAGCTGCGCTTGCGCTATCGTGCAGACCGAGTCGATTACGACGACGCGCCCGACACGCTCATCTCGCCCGGCACACGCGCTGCCAATCGGGGTCGGTTCGACGCGCTCGGCGTTCAACTGGTGTACGACACGCGCGAGGGACGCTTCCCGCGCTCTGGGCTGTACGCCAGCCTCTTGGCGGAGCGCACGCTTAGTGGCGACTTCCGCTTCACGCGCGTCGTCGGCGAGGCACGCTACTACATTCCGATGCGCAACGAGGGCACGCTCCTGCTGCGCGGCGCAGCGGGCGTCGGCTCTGACGGGATGCCACTCAGCGAACTGTTCTGGATTGGAGGGTACGACCTGCTGCGCGGCTACGCTCAAGACGAGTTTCGCGGCAACCGTGCGGCAGTCGGCAGTGTGGAATATCAGTTCCCTGTGATGGAAGCGGTGCAGGCGGCGGTGTTCGTCGATGCGGGCGCGGTCTGGAACAGCGGCACTGAGCTGGAGCGCGTGCCTGTGCGCTTGGGGGCGGGCGCAGGGCTGCGCTTCGCCTCGCCCATCGGCTTGATTCGGCTCGACCTCGCCTACGGAAAGCGCGGATTCGTGTACCTGAGCTTGGCGGGAATGTACTGAGTCCCGCGTAATAAGTGCCTCAACGATTAAGTTGTCCCGTTTCACCACCCTCACCCCCTGCCCCCTCTCCCAGAGGGCGAGGGGGAACTCGGCTCCCCTCTCCTCGTGGGAGAGGGGCTGGGGGTGAGGGTCAAAAAGGGAGCTTCTAATACCAATCGGGGTTTCAAGTAGCGCAATACTCCGGTACGGCTGAAGCCGTTCCTGTGCAGACAAAGCCCGCCTGCGCGGGCTATGTAGCCGACGCAGGTCGGCTTCGTCTGCGTAGCAACGGCTTTAGCCGTGCAGGACGATGCGTCATTTGAAACCCCGACTGGTATAACTTTTGAGGCACTTACTAATCGGGATCTCAAATAATGAGGTTCGTCAGCGAGACGCTGACGCTACGAGCGCGTTCTGTGTAGCGTCGGCGTCTCGCCGACGGATTGCGCCATTTGAAACGCCGATTGGTATACCATGCGGCATGACTGGTAGAGAATCCGCGTGTGCTTGCCGATAATCCCCGCCGATGCTACGCGGACTGTATGTGGCTGCCGAGGGAATGGCAGCCCGACAGAAAGCACAGGACGCTATTGCGAACAACTTGGCGAACCTCAACACGACGGGCTTCAAGGCAGACCGTCCCGTGTTTGCGACGGTCTACGAGCGGCAACTGTACCGCGTGGAGGGCACACGCTCACAGCCGATTGGCACGCTCTCAGCAGGGGCTATCGTGCGCGAACTCTACACGGACTTGCAGGCAGGCGCGCTCCTGACAACGGGTAATCCGCTCGACCTCGCGATTGACGGCGTCGGCTTTTTCGCGATTCAGACCCCTCAAGGTATCCGCTACACACGCAGCGGGGCTTTCCAACTGAACGCGCAGGGCGTTCTCACGACACGCGAGGGCTACCCCGTACTGAGCGTTAGCGACCAACCCATCCAAGTGCCGCGCGACGCCGAGATTCGCATCGGCGAAAACGGCGCCGTGCAGGCGAACGGCGTAGTCGTTGGGCAGCTGCAAATCGCACAGGGAAACCTGCTCAAGGACGCCGAGGGCTACTTCGTCGGCGTTGCGCAACCCGTTGCAAACCCGCGCCTCGTCGCAGGCGCATTAGAAGCCTCTAATGTGAACATGGTGCGTGAAATGGTAAGGATGATTGAGACAATCCGCGCTTACGAAGCGCATCAGAAGCTCATCCACGCCCACGACGAGACACTGGCGAAGGCAGTTAATGAGCTGGCGAAAGTTTAGTCAAATGAGCGGTTATGTCTGTATATCGTCGGCGGGGACGCCGACGCTACGCCTGCTTGGACATTTCTGTCTGTGCAGCGTCGGCGTCCCGCCGACGCTCCGATTTGGACACGACTGTCCAAACCACTAATCAAGCCACTGATTGGAGGCAACTACGATGATACGCGCCTTGCACACCGCCGCTACGGGCATGGAAACACAGCAGTTCAATATCGATGTGATTGCGAACAACTTGGCGAATGTGAACACCAACGGCTACAAGACCGTGCGCCCCGACTTCGAGGACTTGATGTATCAGACCCTGCGTCCCGCGGGAGCGACGGCAGCGGGTGGCACTCCGCTCCCCAGCGGTCTGCAGGTCGGTTTAGGTGCGCGTCCGGCTGCCACCTACGGGCTGTTTAGCACAGGCGCGCTGCAAGTCACAGGCAATCCGTTGGACATGGCAATCGAGGGTGATGGCTTTTTCAAGGTGCTGCTGCCCGACGGCGCGATTGCCTACACGCGCGATGGTGGGTTCAAGCTCGACGCGCAGGGCAGGCTGGTCACTTCGCACGGCTACCCGTTAGAGCCAGAGATTATCATCCCGCCTGACGCCGAGCAAATTATGGTGGGACGCGACGGTGTTATCAGCGTGCGGCGTGGCGGGCAAGATGGCGTGGAAGAAATCGGGCAGATAACCCTTGTGCGGTTTGTGAACCCAGCGGGGCTGCACCGAATGGGGATGAACCTCTATCGCCTCACGCCCGCTGCAGGCGAGCCGATTGAGGGCACGCCGGGCACTAATGGCATCGGCGCGCTTGCAGGCGGCGCGTTAGAAGCCTCGAATGTGCAGATTGTGGACGAGATGGTGCGCTTGATTATGGCGCAGCGCGCCTACGAGGTCAACTCACGCGCCATCCAGACCGCCGACGAGATGCTCAGCGTGGCGAAAGACCTCAAGCGGTGATGCGTCCCTCTAAGGTGAAATCGCCCTGATTATAAGTGCCTCAAAGGTTAAATCGTCCCTTTTCTGCGAAGCGGGTTAGGAACCCGCCCCTACCCAAAACGCCCTGTAGGGGCGCGTTCTCAACGCGCCCAAAACAGGACGATTTCATATTTGAGGGAGTTAATACCAATCGGGGTTTCAAGTGCCACAGTACCCTCACTCCCAGCCCCTCTCCCAGAGGGCGAGGGGGAAGCGTAGGGGCGAGGTGAACTCACCCCTACCTCCTGACGGCTCCCCTCTCCTCGTGGGGGAGGGGCTGGGGGCAAGGGTCAAAAAGAGAGCTTTTAACTTTGTCGCTTGAAACGGCGATTGGTATAAGCGTTGGGCGTGTGGTGGGGTTCTCCTGCTGCACGCCCTCAACCTTCGGCAGATCCCTTTGCCTTTTGCCACAGTGCTTCCCATTCCTCCGCGCTCAGGCTCTCCAGCGGGCGGTTCTGTCGCGCTACTTCCGACTCCATCCACTGGAAACGGCGCACGAAGCGCTCGACCATCGTGCGCAAGGCGTCCTCGGCGTCCACCTTCGCGTGGCGGGCGATGTTCACCACCGTGAACAGTAAATCGCCTATCTCGCTCTCGATGCGCTCCGAGTCGCCCGACTCGATGGCTTGGCGCAGCTCGGTTTCCTCCTCGCGCAGTTTGTCCAGCACGCCATGAATGGAGTCCCACTCGAAGCCGACGCGGGCAGCGCGTTTGGAAATTTCCTGCGCACGGGCGAGCGCGGGCATCGCGCGAGGCACGCCTTCCAGTATCGAGTCGCGCCCTCCCTGCGCCCGCTTGGTCTTGTCCCAGTTTTGCAGTACCTGCTCGGCGGTCTCGGCGTGCGCCGTGCCGAACACATGCGGATGGCGCGCGATGAGCTTCTCGATAAGGCGCTGCACGACGCTCTCGATATCGAACGCGCCTGTCTCGCTGGCAATCTGGCTGTGCATCAGCACCTGCAGTAGTACATCGCCGAGTTCCTCACGCAGTGCGGCAGGGTCGCCCGAATCCAGGGCTTCTAAAACTTCGTAGGTCTCTTCCAGTAGGTGGGGCTTGAGGCTTTGGTGGGTCTGCTCTCGATCCCATGGGCAGCCGTCGGGGGCGCGCAGTGCCGCGACCACACGCACCAGCCCCTCGAAACCGCTGTATTCCTGCTCACGACGGGGACAGGGCGGTACAAGCAGGTAGGTGATGAGGTCACACGGCATCCGATGCAGCTCGCTAAGCGGGATGCAGCGCGTCTCGGCACGCGCACTGTCGCCTGGCGCGTGCACGAGGCACACTTCAAAATCGGGCGGATAGAAGCGCAATAGTTGCTGCTGCACCGCTTGCAGGCGCTCAGGCGTCTCGATACCGAACCACAGCGTTGGGATGGTCGGTTCGAAGCGCAGGTGGGGCAGGCGAGTCGCGTTGAAGACTTGCACACCATCGGGGGCAGCAAGTTGGGTGGCTTCCAGCACAGGCTCGATGAAGCTTCGGCTGGGCACAAGGCGCACGGATTGCCCGCGTTCCGCTGCGGCACGCAGAACCGCTTCGGCAATCGGGTTCGCAACCAGCGGATGTCCTAGCACAGCGAGCGCGACGGCGCGTTCAGGCGCACCTAAGACCGCCTCGACTGCCTGCTCCGCTTCGGGCGGGCAGACCTCGTAAGCGATGCCCGTAAGTTTCAAGGTGCGCACGCTGGGGTGGTGGGGATGGGTCAGGAACACGCGCTGGGCGCGACGCAAGGCGTGCAGGGCATTCTCACTCAGCTCCTGCGCGCCGCCTGTGCCCAAGCCGACCAGGTAGAGCATCAGCGTTTCTCAGCGGGCTTTTGCTCGGCGGGTTTAGCAGACTGCGCCGCCTGTTTCGCGCCCTCCTTCGGTTTCGCCTGCTGCGGCTCCAGCTGCGCCAGTGTCTTCTTGAGGTTCTCGATCTCCTGCTGATACTGCTTCTTCCAAGTCTCCGACTTGATTTCGACGGGCGTGTTCGCAATCCGCTTGGCTAACTCCAAGTTCAAATCGCGATTGGTCTGCATGCCCTTCTGCAACATCAGTTGCTCGCGGATACTGTCTTTCACCTCGTCATAGGGCAGCTGGCGTCCCTCGCTCTTTGCCAGCACTTCGAACCGCGCTACAACCCCATTCCCGACGGGAATCCACTCAGTGACCTGCATCGACTTGGCGTTCTTGAGGATGTTGCGCACGCGCAGCAGCACCTGCCCGTCGGGTGTGTTGGGTACATCGCCTTCCAAAGCGAACTCGCTCTCGCCCGATTGAACCCCTGCAACAGGGTTCTGAGAGTATTTGTTCACGATGCTCTGGAAGTTGAAGCCTCGTTTGAGGTCATCATCGATTTGTTTGCGCACTTCGGGGTTCTGCACCAAGATAGCGCGCACGCGTGCGCTGGCAGGACGGTAGAACGCCCGCTTGTTCTCGTTGTAAATCTTCTTCACTTCCTGCTCGGTGACGGTCACACCCTTTGTGCGCAGGTTGAATTCAGCGAGGGCAACGCGCACTCGATACCGAAAGTCGTCCAAGGTCATCTGCTGCTCGGTGATGGCTTGCTTGATCTGGGGGTTGTTTTTCATCTCGCGTTGCACGCGCTCCTCCACCTGCTGGTCTGTCGGCAATACCCCCTCCTCTTTCGCCATCTCCAGCAGCACGTGTTCTTGAATCATCTGCTTGAGGGTTGTGTAGCCTGCGGGGGCGGTAGTCGCTTGTCTGCCCCCGATGGCGATGGGCGTAGGCATCAGTTCCAAGCGTCGTAGGTAGGTGTCCTTGTCTAACGGGGTGTTGCCTACTTTGGCGACGAAGTTCTCTTCCTTGCCGCCGCATCCGCCCAAGGTGAGTATCGCCAGCGCCGCTGCTAACCCTACACCAATAACACTCGATAATTTCATCGGTTCTCCTCCGTACTGCGTCGTTTGAGGCTCAGTATCAGTTCCACTTCGCCGGGGGCGTAGCCGGTCTGTCGGGCGATTTCGGAGATGCTCAGCCCCTGTTCCGCCAGCATCGCCACCACGCCGTAAGGCGAAGTTTGCAATACTGATAGGTTATACCCCGAATCGGGCGTGAAAGTTTCAAGGGGCGTGGTTTGCACATTTTGCGCGGGCGAGCCGTGTACGGGTGGGACGGTCACATCGCCGCACGCGGTTGGCGTGTGTTGCTCCAGCAGGCTTTGCACGGGCGGGTTGCCTGCGCTCCGCTGTTCCAGCTCCTTCAGCCGTGCCTCAATTCGTGCCTCTGCCAGCATCGCTTCCTCAACGAGTCTCTGCAGCAAAGCGTCCACCGTTTGGCGTAGCTCTTCCAGCTCGCCTGTGAGCGACTGGCGTGCTGCCTGCGCCCGCAACTCGGTCTGGGCACGCAGAAACAGCAGCCAGCCCGCAATCAGCATCAGGGCTTGCAGGAGCGCCATCAGTTCTGCCACTGCTCAAACCTCCACATCCAGCGTGTGCGGTTCCGCGTCAGACGCGGGTTCGGGCGATTTTGGCGGCGCTTCCCGCGCTCGCCGCCGTCGCCGCATCTCCTGTTCACGCTCTTCCTGAGGGGAACGCCCGCGCACGGGCGGCACCATCGCTACACGCTCCGACAAGCGCACCGATTCCGCCATCGCGCCACCTCGTAAACGCAATTGTCGGGAAAATCGCAGCGATTTTTGAGGGAGAGATAGGCAACCAGGCAGGGTATCCTATGCAAATGCCATCTTTGGCTAATGCACACGAGCAAGTGGTGATTTTGGACTTCGGCGGGCAGTACACGCAGCTTATCGCGCGGCGTGTGCGGGAGTGCAGCGTGTTCTGTGAAATCCTGCCCTACGACACCCCATTATCCCAATTGCGCGAACGCCGACCCAAAGGGATTATCCTGTCGGGAGGACCTGCCAGTGTCTACGAACCCGATGCTCCGCGCGTAGACCCTGCACTGTTCACGCTGGGTATCCCTGTTTTGGGCATTTGCTATGGGCATCAGCTGATGGCGCACCTGCTGGGCGGAACCGTCTCGCCTGCGCCCCAGCGCGAATACGGACGCACCTTGCTGACGGTTGTCCACGCCGAGCCGCTGTTCCACGAGCTGGACTTCCACCTTACCTGCTGGATGAGCCATGGTGACCGCGTGGAGACGCCCCCTGCGGGCTTTGTTGTGCTTGCAGAGACCGAGAACACTCCCGTCGCGGCAATGGGCGACTTGGAACGCCACCTTTACGGCGTGCAGTTCCATCCAGAGGTGGCACACACGCCGTTCGGGATGCACCTGTTGCGCCACTTTTTGTACGCCGTGTGCGGCTGCACGGGCGACTGGACGATGCGCAACTTCATTCAGGAGAGCATCGCCAGTATTCGCGAGCGTGTCGGCACTGAGCGCGTGCTGTGCGCTGTCAGCGGGGGCGTCGACTCCTGCACGGTTGCCGCGCTGGTGCAAAAGGCAATCGGCGAGCGGCTCACATGCATCTTTGTAGACCACGGGCTGATGCGTCGGGGCGAGGCGGAGCAGGTGCGAACGCTGTTCACGCAGCACTTTCCGAGCCACTTGATTTTCGTGGAAGCACACGAGCGGTTCCTGCAACGGCTGCGCGGCGTCACAGACCCTGAGCAGAAGCGCCGACTGATCGGCGAGGAGTTCGTGCGCGTCTTCGAAGAGCATGCCGACGCGATTGGGCAGTGTCGCTTTCTGGCGCAGGGCACACTCTACCCCGATGTGATTGAAAGCGGCACGCGCCTTGCCGCCAAAATCAAAACACATCACAATGTCGGCGGGCTGCCCGACTGGATGACGATGGAGCTGATTGAACCGCTCCGCTACCTCTTCAAAGACGAGGTACGCCGCGTCGCGCTGGAGCTGGGCTTGCCCCCTGAAATCGTATGGCGACAGCCGTTTCCAGGACCGGGCTTGGCGGTGCGCGTGCTGGGCGAGGTTACCGCTATGAAGCTGGAGATTGTGCGCGCGGCGGACGCGATTCTGAATGAGGAGCTGACCCGCACAGGCTGGGCGCAGCGCGTGTGGCAGGCATTTGCCGTGCTGCCCGATGTGCGTAGCGTGGGCGTGATGGGCGACCAACGCACCTATCAGTACCCTGTTGTGTTGCGCGTGGTGCATAGTGAGGACGCTATGACCGCTGAACCCGCCGAACTTCCGTGGGACTTGCTGCTACGAATTGCCAACCGCATCAGCAACGAAGTGCCTGGCGTGAATCGCGTGCTGTACGACCTGAGTTCCAAGCCACCTGCCACGATTGAGTGGGAGTAAGACGAATTGGGGTTCCAGGCGCCGTATTGCCCTCACCCCCCTTGCCCCCTCCTGACAAGGGTACACCGCTTTCGCCTCGACACACAGATAGGAGGTTGGATTTTTTGAAGGCTCGCCCCCCTCCTTGAGGTTCCCCCAGCTACGCGAGGGGAACCGAAACACAAGCCCGGTTCCCCCTTTCTAAGGGGGAACCTGCAGGAGGGGGTTCAAAAAATCCCGCCTTCTGCCCGCGTGTTGAGGCAAAACGATGTACCCTTACCAGCTTGCCCCCTCTCCCACCGCGTGGGAGAGGGGGAATTTGGCTCCCCTCTCCCGCGCTGCGGGAGAGGGGCTGGGGGTGAGGGTACTGTAGCACTTGAAACCCCGATTGGTAAGTGCTTCCAACTTGAAATCGTCCCTTATCTGCGGGGCGGGTTAGGAACCCGCCCCTACCCGAAACGCCCTGTAGGGGCGCGTTCCTAACGCGCCCAGAACGAGACGATTTCACCTGTGAGGCACTTATAGTACCGATTGGGGTGTCAAGTGAAACACGGCTGGAGCCGTTCCTCTGCAGACGAAGCCGACCTTCGTCGGCTATAGCCCGCGTAGGTGGGCTTGGTTTGCACAGCAACGGCTTCAGCCGTACCAGAATACTGCGCTCGCGACGGCACGGCGGTATTCTGCCGTTGTGAACCGACGGCGTAGACGCCATCGTACCGTGTGTTGCCGTCGGCGAGACGCCGACGCCACGAAAACCTGCCTGCATTCCTAAACTGCCATCGGCACGCACCGGACTTGTTTTCGGTATAATCCCGCCTGTGCAACGCTCTTCCTCCGCTTGGGCGCTGCTCACTGTTGCGGTAGTGCTTGCGACTGTTCCGTTCCTGCACGGTTGGCTCAGAGGGGAGTGGGTTTTCGCACCTCTCAAGTTGCTATATCACTTCGAGCCGTGGCATGGGATGCCTAACGCGCCGACACCACCTGCTTGGGATGTGCTGATTTGGGACGGCGCAGCGCAGTTTTACATCTGGCGCGACCTTGTGCGGGCGCTGTGGCTTGCAGGCGAGCCGCCTTTGTGGAACCCCTACGCGCTGTGCGGCACACCACTGCTGGCAAACAGTCAGTCGGCGCCACTGTATCCGCCCCACCTGTTGACAGTGCCCCTGCCCACTTGGCTGGCAGTGAGCGTGCTGGCGTGGTTTCATGTGTTCTGGGCAGGGTTGGGGCTGGGCTTGTGGCTGCGACGACGCGGGCTGAGCAACGGCGCAGTGGTTGGAATGCTGCTTTGGACGCTGAGCCTATTTATGGTCTCATGGCTACCGCTCAGTTCCGTGCCTGCAACGCTCAGCTGGTTCGGGTGGCTGCTGCTGGGGCTGGAAGTGCTGCGCGAGCGCGGCATTCGGAGCGCGTGGGCGTTCGCGCTCCCGCTGGGCATGATGCTACTGGCGGGACACCTGCAGTTCGCCTTCTACGGCATGCTGATGAGCTTGCTCTACGCGCTCTACTTGGGCTACGAGACGCGCACGCAAGGGCGTCTGGCGCAGTATGCGCTTGCGGTCGTAGGCGCGTTCGGAATGGGCGGTTTGCTCGCCGCGGCGCAGCTGCTGCCTGTGCTGGAGCTTTCGGGCTACAGTCATCGGCAAGCACCGCCCACTGAAGCGGGGTATCAAGCGTATGTGCGCAACGCGCTGCCGTTGTTCCACCTGATTACGGTGTATTTTCCGAGCGCGTATGGCAATCCGCGCGACGGCAGCTACTGGGGTGCAGGGCACTACGCGGAGTTAGCGTTGTCGGTGGGGGCGGTCGGATGGCTGCTGGCGCTGATGGGCGTCCGACGGCGCGGGCAGGGCGCGTTCTGGCTGGGCATTGGGCTACTCGCGCTGCTAATTGCGCTCGGCACGCCCCTTGCGAAACTGCTCTATTTCTACCTGCCAGGTTTCAGCGCGACGGGGTCGCCCGCGCGGGTTGTGTGCCTGTGGGTGTTCAGTACGGCGGTGCTGGCAGCGCACGGGTATCAAGACCCAAGCGCGTGGAGGCGGGCGTTGGTGGGATGGGGCGGGTTGTTGATGGGTGCGCTGGCGCTCGCGGCGCTCACGCTCCCACGAAATGTGGATTGGGGACGAATCGGGGTCGGCGTTGCACAAGACCTCGCTGTGCTGGTAATCGTTGGGATGGTGGTAGGGCTTATGGCGTATGCGCAGCGGTTTGCGCACTCAATGCGTCGCGTCCCGCACTTGCTTATCTTGGCGATGGTGCCGCTGATTGTGGGCGCGTCGTCGCCGTGGCACGCTGCCCCAAGCGCGGCGTTCCCGCCACTGGCTGAGATGCCGACGGTGTCGCTGGGCGAGCGCATCGCGGTTCTCAACACGCGCTGGAGCCTTTACGAGCCACCACCTGCCCGCATGCCTCCCAACACGCCCGCTGCCTACCGATTACACGATGTCGGTGGCTACGACTCGTTGCTGCCGCGCCACTACAAACGCTTCCTGGACTTGCTGAATGGGCAGGACAGCGCACCGCCCGAGAACGGGAACATGTTGTTTGTGAAGACGCCGAACGCCGATGGGTTGGCGCAGCTGCGCGTGCGCGCCGTGCTCACGCCCGATGGCTGGACACCTTTGCCACCTACCTCTGCTCGCCTGCAACCGATCGAGGTGTTGCCCGACGAAGAGGCGGTTTGGCGTCGCTTGCAGACCAGCCCGTTCCCTGAGCCGATTCTGGTGTACGGCGACACGGCGGAGCGTGCGCTCCGCGAGCATGGGCGGGGCAGCACTGTCGAGGGGGTTGCAGTGGCGTGGCAGGAATACCGGGCGACGCGCGTGCGCTTGCAGGTTATCAACCCCTCTCAGCGGGCGGGCTGGTTGCTCATCACCGACACTTGGTATCCGGGCTGGGTAGCGACGGTGAACGGTAAGCCCGCACCTTTGTTGCAAGCGAACGGCGCGTTCCGCGCCGTGCCGATACCCTCGGGCGACGCCGTTGTCGAGATGCGCTTCGTGCCGCGCAACTTCCAAGTGGGCGTGCTGCTCACTCTTTTCAGCGTGGCGGTCTTGCTTTTGCTTGAGCTGACGGCTCGCCTGGGCAAAACGAGCTTCAGCCTTCGAGGCGCTTATACCAATCGGGATTTCAAGTAGCGCCGTCGTCGGCGGGGACGCCGACGCTACGGATCGGCTTGCGTAGCGTCAGCGTCTCGCTGACGAATTCCATCATCGGAAACCCCAATCGGTACTGATAAGTGCCTCCCAAGTGAAATCGTCTTGTTTTGGGCGCGTCGTGGACGCGCCCCTACAAGACATTCTGGGTAGGGGCGGGTTCCCAAACCCGCCCCGCAGATAAGGGACGATTTCAAGTTGGAAGCACTTACCAATCGGGGTTTCAAGTGCCACAGTACCCTCACCCCAGCCCCTCTCCCAGAGGGAGAGGGAAGTCAAGTTCCCCCTCTCCCACGCGGTGGGAGAGGGGGCAAGGGGGTGAGGGCAAATGAAGCATTTGAAACACCGATTGGTATTAATACAGAGCCGCCCTCCCGATTGGGAGGGCGTACTCTGCCGGTGTTCGCTTGAGGAGGTAAGCCACAAGCCTTAGTTGCCGAATCCGCGTCCGCCGCCGAAGCCGCTGCCGCCCTGCTGCCCGCCGCGTCCGCCGCCCCACAAGCTCGGACGACCGCCTTCAAACTGGAACGGCTTGCCCTGCATCTGCTGCCACTGCTGACGCTGCGCGGGGGTCAGCACTTCCAGCATCTGCTGTTCC
>JANXCK010000091.1 GCA_025060055.1 Fimbriimonadales bacterium
ACACGCTCCAAGTTCAAAATCGCTGGCGGTTGCGGATTCCCTGAAAGCCCCCCCTCCTTGAGGTTCCCCCCGCTACGCGAGGGGAGCCGAGAAAAACGCTCGGTTCCCCCTTAGAAAGGGGGAACCTGCAGGAGGGGGTTCGAAGAATCCTGCCTTCTGCCCGCGTGTTGAGGCAAAACGATGTACCCTTACCAGGAGGGGGGCACGGGGGGTGAGGGCAGATCTCATCCTCAGCTCCCCCTGCACATACCAACGGAACTCGCGGTAGGGCATGTTGAAACTGCAGGCGCGTCATCCCTGCCCAGCGCGCCGCTTGCGCCAGCGTCAGACGCCCTTCACGGTAGAGCCAGATCGCCATTTCCGTGCGGAACTCAGATTCGCTCATCTTGGCTTCGCGTAGCATCTCGTCAGAGACTGTGATGCTCATAGAGGGATTATAACTCCCTTCCCCCCGCGTGGGAGAGGGGGGCAAGGGTGGTGGAGGCAACTCGGCGTCTGAACCCCCTGTTGGTATAAGCGCAGCCTCAGCCGCCTATTCTCAGCGTGAGGAAGCGACGCCAATACTGTATCACACCCGCCAGCACGAACCCGTAGAGTGCATACAGCCCATACACCCACAGCGGCGCGTCAGGTAAAAACGCCCAGTAGACAGGCGAAAGATAAAGCGATTGCTGCACTATTTGCCGCAACCATGGAAACGGGATCAGGAAACTCAGCGCATGAGCGGAGAATGTCAACCCAATTAGCCCGATAAACGAGCCCACTGTGAAATGATGTGTCGTCGGGAACGAGGCGCGGGTGAGTGCATCGTTGCGCAGCGGGTACGCACGATAGCAGAGGCTGCCCATCCATGCGCACAGCCCCGAAAGCGCCAACAGCCACGCGCCCAAGCGCATAGGCTCAATAGCGATTCCAACGGCGGCGTAGATAATCAACGGCGCAAGAATAGCCATTGCCGTCCACAGCCCTGTCCACCAAAATATCCCGCGCCGTGAAGGGTGTGCTGCACTGCTTAGGGTCTCGCCTCGCCACAGCGCGAAGAAGGCGAGTTCGTTCAAGAAGTATCCGTAGAATGTCCAACCGATCCAGAGACTGCCGAGCGCGACGGTACGCGCCTGTGCTGCAGTCTGCACTGTCGCGTCCGCGAAGGCGTACAGGCTCAGACCCCATACTGCGAGGAATAGCACGCTACCCAGCAAAGGCTGCCAAAACCGCGCCCACAGGATGCACGCATCCGCCTCTCGCAGCAACGCCAGTAGTCCCAGCAGCGCAAATCCACTTAGCAGCACAGCCGCGAACACCGCCATCGGCACGGTGAGACCGCCGACCACCAGCGTGCGATGTGCCTCAATCAGTGCCATCGGCGGCGCAAATAGGAATACAGGCATACTGGGAGGCGCGTCCATCCAAGTCAGGACAAATATGAAATATAGCAAGGAAGAGTGCACAGCAATCAAAATACCACTGGTGCCTGAGCCGACCGCTCCTGATGATTGCTGCAGGCTCAGCAGTTGCATCCGCCGCCGATGCACCTTGACTATGAACAGTTCGGGCAGCATGCGCATCAGGCTTAGCCAGAACACCAGCAGCGTTGTCAGCAGCATTCCAAAGTTCACTCCGACTGCGCGCGCACTTAGCCACAGTGCGGGCGCAACCGCCAGTATCGTGAACAGCGTGTACAGCCCCGCAAACAGCCACCGCCCTAACGCTAAGCTCAACGGCGTCATCCCTGTCAGCCAGATGTCGGGCAGCGCACGCCCTTCGTATGCGTCGTCGAACAGCGCGGCGCTTAGCGGCAGAACTTGAATCACCATCAGCCAGCCCAGCGTCAGCAGCGCCGCGAGGAACAGTATTAGCGCGACCGTGTCGCCGCTGACGGCGCCCAGCCAGTAGAGCGCTAATGCCAGCGCAAGCGAAATGCCCACGTTGCGCAGCAGCTGTCTCCAGAATTGGCGCGCCCGCATGTACCGACGATACTCAAACAGCAGCAGGGCACGAATCTCGTCAATCACGCTCAGCGTCCCTCCGAAGGCAGCACGATAGGCTCAGGACTGCGCAAACAACGCTCCACACGATACACCGCCGCGCCATACAACGCAAGCGTCAACACCCACAGCATTAGTGCGGCTACAATCACGAACCATTTGCCCTTGAGCAAAATGATTAGAGCAACAGGGATAATCAACATCGAGAGCATTTGCGCGGCGACCGCACGCTCCTGAGTCGCCTGCTGCGGATTGGCGGTTGCCTCGCGCACGGTTGTCTTTGCGGGCATCGTTACGGTAGCCAGCAGTTGAAGCAGCGCTATCACGCCCAGCCACAGCACAATCCCCGCTACCGCAGCCAGCGCACCCCAGAACCAGCTTCCTGTCTGTACGAACTGCAGCAACCAGAGCAGCGGCAGGTAAGCTATCAGCCCGCGCATCAGCGACCCGCACAACACGCTGTTGAGCAAGCAGCCATTCACGAAATGATTGCCCCGCAGGCGCGTCATTCCCAGCGCAACGTGGTGTTGCGTCTCGCGCATCCTATCCAGAAAGCCCGCCGCAGGCTCTGTATAACTCATCCATCCTACGGGGATAATTCCCGCAATCAGGACGAGCGTAAGCGGTTGACAAGCCAGCCCATCGATGAACTGAGCAACTTGTTGTTTGAGCGCGGCGTCGTAAGCGAAAACGGCAATCCCAAGCAGCGCAAGCAGCCACCAGACGATTGCCCAGCGCGTGCGCCAGCGCGTCCACAACGGCAGCACGCGCACCGTGGGGTCGTCCCGAAAAGCCTGCCACATGCGTACCTTACGACGCTGCAGCTCCCACACGACGGGATTGTCTGTGTAGTACTCTTCCCACCACTGATGGACGCGTTCGCTCCAGCGCCGACGCGCTACGGCAAAAAGAGCCATACTTCCACCTGCTCCTGAGTACGCGCGTTTTCCACGCGAGCGGTCGCCCACACCAAGTAGCGCGTCGACGGCTCAAACGGGAAGGCGAGCGCACCGCCTGGCGCGAGCGCCCACCCATGACACGGCTCCCAGTCCAGTTCCAAAGGTGATTCGAAGAGCGCGTCGTGGCTCGCTTCGTCCTCAAGCATGCCGAGTGGCGCATGCTTGTAGCGGGCAACCTGAATGCGTTCGAAGGTGATGTCTGTGCTGGTATTGACCAGTTCGTAGCCTGCCTCTGTTTGGCGCACGCGCAGAGGTATGGGCTGCATGCGCCAAGTGTGGATTTCGAGTGTCGTGGGGGTCAGCCCCCAGCCGCGCAGCGTCGCGCCGCCGCCCTCAAAGGTCACCTGAACGGGGTTGAGCGCTGTCGCTGCATCGACAGCGAGCGCGTCCGCGCCGTCCCAGCGCAGCGACCAGTCGCTCGCAGGTGAGTGGTAAAACCATCGCCCGCGCTCAAGCGCACTCGCCGTGCTCAGCGTCCCCACCAGCACGCGCTTGCCAGAGATGACGTTGTGTTCAAACGGCGGAGGAACCAGCCAGTGTAGCCCCAGCAGCGTGAGCAGCACACAGCCCAGCACCCCGTAGGGTGCGTAGACGAGCTGGCGTCGCACACGCAAAACACGCCACAGCCCGTAAAGCACGAACCAATACGCTGTGAACAAGCCCACCAGCAAAAGCATCTGCAACGGCGTGAGAACCGCTTGGGCATTCGCGCTGCGCGGCGAGTCGCCCAGCAGCCGTCCGACGGTGTAGCCCGCAAAACGCGGATTGCGGAGCAGTTCCTGCCACAGCGGGATATAGCCGTGCCAGTTGCGCCACGCAGGGTGGGTCAGGTCACCCCCAAACACAACCAATCGCCCGAAGCCGTAGGGGATTTGGGCGACGAGCGTATTGCGCTCGCCGATTTGCGCCACCTGTTCGGCGTCGGCAGCGCGAAGCGGCGCGAGCGGCACAGGTTCACTCGGCGGCGGGAACGCGCTGCCTGCGGGCGAAATGCGAACCGCCTGCGTTAGGCGTTGCACCCGCAGTGCATCCCAGTCGGGCAGGTAGCGTGCGAGTGGTGTGCGTCGCAGCAGCGACGCCGACGCGTTCAGCGACACAATCAGTTGCCCGCCGCTGTGCATCCACAAAATCAACGCACGCCACTGCGCTGCGCTCAGCTGCTCTGCGCCCTCCACCAGCACGATAAACGGCACGCCCAACAGCGCAAGAGGCTCGTCGGGCAGCTGCTGCGGACGCAGGTAAAGTGGCACAAGAGGGAACGCTTCCGCTTCCAGCTGCCAGCGCGGGGAGCTGCGGAACGACACCGGCGTGTAGGCAATCTGTCTCACGAACTCGTACCCACCTTGCAGGTTGCCGATGAACAGCACGCCCACGCCCTGCACCGAAAGCATGGTGGGCAGCGGGGTCAAGGTGTACCCCTCACGCCAGTCGAACAAAGGCATCTGCCCCATCCTGCGCTCTATCGCGTGCGTGTAGCACAGGAACTGGCGTCGGGCGGGCGCGTTGGGCACGCGCGGCATCGGTAGCCGATACACGGCGCCACGCGTGCGCCATTCCAAATAGTCAGTTCGTGTTTCAGAGGCGGGTGGAGCCTCAACACGTATGGGCGCGGGGTCAGCCAAGATGTGGGGCAGCAGCAGCGTCAGTTTCGGTGTGCTACCCCAAGCAGACATCAAACTGCACGCTGCCAGCGTGGTCGCCCATCCCCGATTGCGCCCCATGCCGCTGCAATTTTACCAGAGGGTGTTGCATCAGCAGGCACTGCATGGTATAATCCGTTTGCACATGCCGAGCGGGCATAGCTCAATGGTAGAGCTCCAGCCTTCCAAGCTGGCGGTGCGGGTTCGATTCCCGCTGCCCGCTCCAGAACAGTCCCTGCCCCCAGAGAGTGTTCGAGAAACTGTCTTCGGAGCGCGGCGGCTGAAGCTGTTGCTTGGCAGGCTAAGCCGACCTCCGTCAGCTGTGTGATACGGGCCTCAAATGTTAATTTGTTGCTTTTGTCTGGGCGCGCCGGGGGGCGCGCCCCTACACAAACCTCTTAGCCCGCGCAGGCGGGCTTCGTTTGCACAGAGACGGCTTGAGCCGCCCTGCCTGCAGGCATTTCTCGAACATCTGCCCCTTGACAGAACCGCCCGCCTGTTGTATAATATAAGCACCCTCTGGGAAAGGAGGTTATCGACGATGATAGGCGCGAATCGACTTTTGGGACTGGTACTCGTCGCGGCGCTTACATCCGCCGCCTACTCGCAAACGCTGGCTGACCGCCTGCGCCAAGCAGGCAGCATCTCGTTCAAGATCAACAATGCCAGCTACTCTATTGATGTCGGCGTGGAGAGCTGTACTACGACCTTCGCATCGGGCACGACTGGTGCCCAGAACACGCTCGTGATTAACTTCTTGCCGAACTCGCTGGACTTTGAAGTTACGCTGAACCAGGTCATCAACGCAATTGCCAGCCAACAGCCGGTGCGGTTCAACGCCACCGTGAGCAACAACGGCACCCGCATCACTTGGACAGCGCAGAACATCCCCGCTCCTGTCTGCACCATCATCACCATCAACAATACGGGTTATCCTTTCAAAATCTACAATGTCTTTGGGACGATCACTGTCGATCTCCAGCCGATACCCTGCCAGAGCGATCCGTTGGGCGTGCTGGGGCGGAATGTGAACATTCGCTTGAACTTGGATCCCAGCAGTCAAGTCGGCTTCACGGGGCGCGTTGCAGACCAGGCATGCTTCGCGGAGTTCTTACTTGCCTGTGCCCGCGCGTTCAACCTTGACTTCGAGGGCTACGGCGGTCGCTGTGCGGCGGGCGATGTGGACGGCAACGGGTGCGTGAACGACCAAGACCTGCTGACTATCCTGCTCAACTTCGGCGGTTCGGGTTCGGGCGATGTGGACGGCAACGGCACGGTGAACGACCAAGACCTGCTGATTGTACTGCTCAACTTCGGGCAGGGGTGCTAACCTGCCAGATGTGCTTCTCGTAGCGTCGGTGTTTCGCCAACCTTCGTGGCACGGACAGTCTTGTCTGTGCGTCGTCGGTGAGACGCCGACGCTACAGCTTGGGCAAGACGCCTCTGCCACACGCATGCGCTCACGCTTGGATAAGAGTGTCCGCGCCACGCATCCGTCAGTTCGATTTCTCTGCAGGCGAAGAGTTCACAATCTGTTGGGCAATCCGCTCCCCAATGACTTCCAGCAACGCCTCGTCGCTCTCATCGAACGCGCCGACCTCCGTGCCGTCCACATCGATCTGCCCCAAAATCCTGCCGCTCACAGGGTGGCGTATCAGCACAACTATCTCGGAGCGTGTCTCCAAGTTGCACGCGAGATAGTTGTCAACCGTGCGCACATCCTCGATAATCTGGTTCATGTTCTCGGCGACGGCAGTGCCGCACACCCCACGCCCCACGGGAATCCGCACATGCTCTGTCGGAGGTCCCACATAGGGTCCCAGCGTAAGCTCGTCTCCCTTGAGCCAGTAGATTCCCACCCAGTGGAAATGGGGCAATCGGGTGTGTAGGTGCTGCATAAGGGTCTGGAGGCGTTCTTGCAGCGGACTGTCCGACGCTTCCAGAATTGCCTCCGCTTCCAAAATGACCTCTGTCGCCAGCGCGTCGTCCACCATAGTCCCTGCGCGTGCCTCCTGTTCACTTAGACGGCGGGCTTTTCTTTTTCGGCTCCCACTTTTCCAACACAACGGCTTTCTCAATCGTGTCGCCGACGCGCACTTGGTCGATAATCTCGATGCCTTCCACGACTCTGCCGAAGATGACATAGTTGCCGTCGAGCTGCGGCAGGTCCTCGAGGCAGATGTAGAACTGGCTGCTGGCGCTGTCGGGGTCTTGGGCGCGTGCCATACCGATCGCGCCGCGCTTGTGCTTGAGGTTGTTTGGCTCGAACTTGATGTTCTTGCCCGAACCGCCCGTACCTAACGCAGGATGACCCATCGGCAGAGTCTTAGATTGCGGATCGCCCGCCTGAATCACAAACTCTGGCACAACACGGTGGAATCGGATGCCGTCGTAGAACTTCTCCTTGACCAGATTGAGAAAGTTCTCGCAGGTTTTGGGGGCTTCCTTGAGGTCTAACTCAATAATCAAGTCGCCTTTGTCTTTGATGGTCATCTTGACATAGGCAACCTGCGTCTTCTGGCTGGGCTGAGTGGTGGATGGCTGCTGATTAGGAGCGGGTGGCGTGGTGTCTTGTCTGTCTTGTGTGGCATTGAGCGTCGGCTCGGTGCTTGGCTGAGTTTGCTCTGCGGATTGCGACTGGCATGCCCATAGCAGTAGTGTCAGCGACATGAGCATTCCGCAGCGGAACGCGCGTGTTTTCAACTCCATGTCGTTTCCCTCCTTGTGAAGCGGCATATTGTACCCAACCTGTCTCCGACGCAAGTTGCTGAGTCAGGTATACTGATACCGATTAGGGTTCTGAGGGACTGTTTAAGAAGTGGACGGCTGAAGCCGTTGCTGTGCCAACCAAGCCCGCCTGCGCGGGCTAAAAGCCGACGAAGGTCGGTTTCGTGTGCGCATAGGAACGGCTTTAGCCGTCGGGTCTATGTCTATTTCTTAAACAGTCTCCGAGACGCCGTGTTGCGCTCACCCCTTACCCTCCTCTCTCACGGAATGGGAGAGGGGCTGGGGGTGGGGGCGAAGAGGGTTTTTTCACCTCGCGTGAAGCGACGGAACGCATCCGACGGAGGTGAGTCGCGATGGAACCGACGACAACCGAGCGCGAACCAGTGATGGAACAGCCAGAGACGCCTGCGCCTGAAACCGATACCGAGCAGTTGCAGGCGCGTGTTGCTGAGCTGGAGCAAGCCTACGAGGAGCAACGGAACCTCTATTTGCGCACGCTGGCAGACTTCCAGAACTACCGCCGCCGCCAGCAGGAGGAGATGGAGCGGCAGCGCAGCCTGCTGCTGGAGTCGCTGATGGAAGAGCTGCTGCCGATTTTGGACAATTTCGAGCGGGCGTTGCAGGCGGCAGAAGCCACACGCGAACTGGAGCCGCTCATCGAGGGCGTGCGCATGACCGAACGCCAAATCAAAGCAGTGCTGGCACGCTACGATATCCACCCGATTGACGCCGTAGGACAGCCGTTCGACCCGAACCTGCACGAAGCAATTCAACGAGTGGAAACCACCGATTACGAGGACGGCATCGTGGTGGATGAGGTGGAGCGCGGCTATCGGATGGGCGAGCGGGTGTTGCGTCCCAGCCGCGTGATTGTAGCCAAACGCCCGCACGAGACACCTCAGCTCGGACTGGATGTGCAAGCATGAAACGCTATTTTGGCACGGACGGCGTTCGGGGCGTGGCGAATGAGCTGCTCACGCCTGACTTCGCACTGCGTTTGGGACGCGCAATCGCACAGCACCTGCTCGAGACCACGCCCCACCATCCGCCGCGCGTGCTTATCGGGCGCGACACGCGCCGCAGTGGCGCGATGCTGGAGACCGCCTTGGCGAGCGGGCTGTGCGCGATGGGCGTCTACGCCACCTCGGCAGGTGTCGTGCCCACGCCCGCCATCGCCTATCTGGTGCGCGAGGGGCACTACGATCTGGGGATTGTAATCTCCGCCTCGCACAACCCCGCGCGCGACAACGGCGTCAAGCTGATTGGTGGCGACGGCTACAAGTTCCCCGATGAGTATGAGGCGCACATCGAAACACGCCTGAACCACGCGCCTGAACCGTTCCCCTATCCCCCTGCTGATGCGATTGGGCTGTGGCAGTACGACGAGCGCGAGCGCGAGCAGTACCTGCTGTATCTACTCCACACGATGCGCGAGTTGACGGGCGAGCGTGAGCCGCTGCGGGGTATCCATATCGCCGTCGACTGCGCTAATGGCGCTGCCAGCGCGTACGCTCCCACCGTGCTGCACGAACTCGGCGCGAAGGTGAGCGTGTACGCGGGGGAACCCGACGGCGACAACATCAACTTCGAGTGTGGCTCGACGCACTTGGACACGCTGCAACGCGCTGTGTTGGAAACCAACGCCGACTTGGGCGTGGCGTTCGACGGCGATGCCGACCGCGCCCTATTCTGCGACGAGAAAGGCAATCCCGTCGACGGCGACAGAATCATGACCCTTTGGGCACTCACACGCCATCAGCAGCACACGCTGCATCCACCGCTGGTCGTTGCCACTGAGATGAGCAATCTTGGGATGCAGCGGCGGCTGGAAGCGGAAGGGATTCAACTGCAGCGCACCAAAGTCGGCGACCGTTATGTGGCGGAGGCGATGCGCGCTACAGGTGCGCTCATCGGTGGTGAGCAGTCGGGGCACATCATCTTCCGTGAACGCGCCACCACAGGCGACGGACTGATTACTATGCTGGAGACGCTGAACCTGTACCGACGCTTGGGTAAGCCGTTCTCAGAGATAGCGCACCCCTTCACGCCTTATCCCCAAAAGCTGGTCACCGTGCCTGTGCAGGACAAGCATGCGTGGCAGACCCACCCGGAGATTCAAGCGCGTATTGGCGAGGCGGAGCGCGCGCTGGGGGCACGCGGCAGGCTCAACATCCGCGCCTCAGGCACGGAAAACGCCGTGCGCGTGATGGTGGAAGCCGAAACCCCCGACTTGGTCGAGGCAACCCTTGTGCCCATCGTGGAAGCCATTCGTAATGCCTTTGGGAGGTAGCGCGGGTTTGTTCGGGGCTGTTTGCTTGTGAGTGGGCTTGACTGTACAACATCCGCACCTTGCGTGACCTACAAAGCCCCCATCGGGACTCGACTTGACCAATCTATCTGTTGCGACTCAGCATCCCACCGTGCAAGAACGATGTTTCTCGGTGACTGGCGAGGTTGCTCCGCATAAACTAAGATGTCTTGCCGACTGTTTATGACGAAAACTAAAACCGATCTTCGTAAAAGGTACTACGAAAACATTTAGTTGGTGCTCGCGAAAGTCGCGCCCCAAATTCGGATGTCCCCAAGTTATCAACTGGACGGGCACGTCGAGGCGCTCCTGAAGTAAACGACATAACTCGACGGGAAGTTGCCAGTTGCCTATGTAGTTGAGTATATCGAGGCGGACACGATTTCTCCCGTCCACATATCGGTTCGAGAGTCGTACATTACCAGCGACGTCTGCGAAACCGCGCAGAAACTCTCGCACATACTCCACAGGTGTACTTGGAGAGCTGATGATTGCGGGCACTCTGAAACTACCAAAGTACGATGCCTCACCCAACATCGAGCGAAGATTGCGCCAGGTCATGTTCCGCCTGCGAAAGCTGATGATGAGCATGTGGTCTCCGTCTTCACCGCTTGTCGGTATGTCGATGTCTGCCTCCAGCAGGTGGCGCAGGCGGTTGCTAATCTCAAGCAAGCCCAACTTGATTTCGGTGGGCTGATCGAAGGTGGTCTGGAAGCCTTGTACTGTGATTGTCGAGCCAGGAAATTGGATCACAATACGGTAGTCTCCTGGTTGTTCAACAATCTGCCCCCGTGCTGTAATAAGCCCTAATAAATATGCAACGTCTGCATCAAGGTAGCCCATCACTATCCCCCGTTGGGCTTCTTGAAAATCAGGATGAATTCGTGTACCTTATTGATGCGAAAGACGGCGGGATAACCGAGAGGACGCAAATTATTGTACTCATGCCGCCTGTCCCAGATGATGAGGTCATCGTAGATGAATCCCAACTGCTGCATACGCTCCGCCAAGTCAGATAGTCAGCAGTGCGCTTTTCCAACAGGATGTCCCAGCATGGAGGCGAGGTGACCACTAAGTCAATCGTTTCGGGAGCGACGAGTTGGTCCAGTTCGTTCGCATCGCCGACAATTACCTTGCACTCGCTTACTTGTGAGTCGTCCCAGTGTTGTTCCAACGAGTCAGCTTGCAGACGCTGCAGAGCAACTCGAGCGTATTCGGGGTTGAGCTCGGTTCCGATACCGTTGCGCCCCAGACGCTTGGCAGCGATTAGCGTGCTTCCCACGCCAAGAAAAGGATCTAACACCGTCATGCCACGTTGTGTGAAACACTCGATGAGCCGTCCCGCTAAGGCAGAGGGAAACATGGCAGGATGTTTGAGTGCAGCCTCTTCTGCGGTCTTGCGAACATCGCTCCAGATGGAGATCGAGTAGCGCGTCCAGGTGCCCCCGTCAAGGTCGTTGGCACGACGAGCGATGTAAAGTGCATCCGTCTCTGCTACTTCACCCTCGTGGTAGTCATCGATAAGGTCTAATCCAGAGTAAGCGGCTCTATTCCGCCAGTACTCTCAACCCATCAGGGTTAGCCCGTGAGGAGCAGCTCACTGCTCCATCTGTTGGAGCAGGTTTTCCAGCTGTTTCATGCGCTCGCCATAGGTTGCCCAGTCGCCTTGTTTGAGTGCATTTTGCGCCTCGCGGTAGACGCGATTCGCCGCGCGTGCGAGGCTGCGCAGGTCGGTGGCGGTCGGAGGCGCACCGACTGTCGATGGTGCAGCGGGTAGGCGTGCCGTGCCCTCGTCGCGCAGGCGCGGCGGTGTGCGCGCCCCACGCTCTACCAGCAACAGTCGTAGCCCCTCCTCCACTGTGTCGGTCATCACCACACGCTCCCCGCTGGCAAGCACCACCTTTTTGAGTTCGGGTATCGCAGCCTCCGTGCGTGCCTGCAGATAGATAGGCTCGAAGTAGAGCATCGCCCGCCCCAGCGGAATAATCAACAGGTTGCCTCGAAACACCTGCGAGCCTTGTTGGTTCCACAGGTTCAACTGCTGCGAGATTTCGGGATGCTGATTGATGCGCGCTCCTATCTGCTCGGGCCCATAGACTGCCTTCTGCTTGGGGAAACGGTACAGCACCAGTTCGCCGTAGCGGTCGGGGTCGCAGTGAGCGGTGAGCCACGCCACGAGGTTCTTACGCTGCTGCGGGGTGAACGGCAGCGTGAGCATGTAGCGCGGCTGCGGCTCGCCAGGCGGCTGCATAATCACATAGTACGGCGTCATCGGCACGGTCTCGTTATTCTGCAGAATCTCCCGCGCAATCGCCCACACATCTTCCTTGTTGAAAAAGATTCGGGCGTCTGTGGTGTGATACAGCTCCAGCAGTTGCGCTTGCACCTCGAACAGGTCAATCGGGTAGCGAATGTGCCGACGCAGGCTTTCGGGCATTGCGCTCAATGGCTTGAACACATTCGGATATGCCCGCACGTAGGCGCGGATGAGCGGGTCGGTCTCGTCGGCGATGTAGAAGTTCACCTCGCCTGTGTAGGCGTGGATAGTCGCCTTGACCGAGTTGCGCAGGTAGTTGAACTGACGCACAACGCGATCGCGCGAAAAGAACGGACGACTGTACGGATAGTTGCGACTGTAGGTGTAGCCGTCATACATCCATACAATCTCTCCGTTGTGAATCACGGGGTAAGCATCCTCGTCCCAGCGGATGAACGGCAGCATCGCCTGCACGCGCTCGCGAATGTTGCGCCGAAACAGCAGGCGCGATTCGGCATTCAGGTCGCCTGAGAACATGATGTATTGGTCAGAGAGGCGAATCGCAAAGAGCAGGCGCGTGAGCCAGCCGCCAATCGGCACGCCGCCGTCGCCCCGATAGGTGGTATAAACATTCTCCTCGCCGACACCCGTGAGCTTGGGGTAGTCCAGCTCCTTGAGGTTCGTGCGCACGATGGAGTACCCATCGAGGTTCTCGCCGAAGTAAATCGCGGGGTTGGCGAGCTGGATGAACTCTGGCGTTTGAGGCGGTAGGTCGCGGATCCAGAACACGGGCTGCCCTTCCGCGGTGGCTTCGTTCACGGGGTTCATCGCCAGCCCGTAGCCGTGCGTATAGAGCAAATGCAGATTCTGCCAGCGTTGCGCGGGCGCGGGCAGCCCTTCCAAGTTCAACTCGCGCACCGAGAGCAATACCTGCCGCAGCTGCCCGTTCACTAAATAGCGGTCGACATCGATATCCACGAAGGCGTAGTAGGGTTTGAGCGCTTGCAGCCCGTTGTAGACTTGGCGCAGGGGGCGAAAGTCCCACAGCCGTAGGTTCTCCAGAGTGCCTTCTGCACCGCGCAAATCGGCAGCGGTCAGGTCATCTTGCACATCCATCACACGCACCTGCATCTTGTCCAAGTTGTACGCGCGGCGCGTGAACTGCAAATGATACTCAATATAGCGGCTCTCCCGCTCCAGCTGGTTCGGAATCACCACAAAACGCTGGATGAGGGGCGGAAAGATGAGGCTGGCGCCAATCCAAAACAGCAGCACCACTGCAAAGCCGCCAATCGGCAGGAGTAGCCCCGCCCCACGACGCAGACTC